>JASHOO010000140.1 GCA_030041035.1 Bryobacteraceae bacterium
GACCCGTGTGACGACCTGCTGGTCGCCGCCGTGGAGGCGATTGCGTGGAACCGCACCATGGCGGCATCGTGACCCGGCGGCAGCTTCTCGCCCTCGGCGCGGCCACGGCGGCCACATCGGCCGCGTGCCGCCGGGAACGCCGGCCCGCCGGACCCGCCGATCGAACCCCCGTCGCGATCCTGCGCGCGCCCGGCTACAGCGCGGATCTCGTCGACTGCCTGCTGCGCGGTGCCGCGGCGTGCCGGCTGGAGGTGCGCGGCAAACGCGTGCTGGTGAAGCCCAATCTGGTCGAGTATCAGCGGGGCGCGGTCATCCATACCCAGGCCGAAGTGCTGGCGGCGGTGGTCGAATTGTGCGAGCGGCTGGGAGCGGCCGAGGTGCGGATCGGCGAAGGGCCGGGACACCGCCGCGACGCCCTGTATCTGGCGGAAGAGGCCGGGTACCGCACGCTCGTCCCTGGCTTTGAACATCGCTTCACCGACCTCAATCGCGACGACGTGGCGCAGGTCGCCCCATTTGCCGGAACCGGCGGGATTTTCCTGCCGCGCACGGCGCTGGCCGCGGACCTGGTGGTTTCGGTAGCGCGCATGAAGACGCACCACTGGGCCGGCGCCACGCTCTCGCTCAAGAATCTGTTCGGGGTCGTGCCGGGCGCGCTCTACGGCTGGCCGAAGAATCATCTGCATCAGGTGGGCATCGGCCGCGCGGCGGCGGAGCTGTATCGCATTTTTCCGCGCAGCTTCGCCATCGTCGACGGCATCGTGGGGATGGAGGGCAACGGGCCGGTGCAGGGCCGGCCGCGCCCTTGCGGCGTGCTGGTCATGGGCTCGGATCTGGCGGCGGTCGATGCCACCGCCTGCCGCATCATGGGGATCGATCCGGCCAAGATCGAATACCTGCGGCTCGTAGCGGCTCGCGGGCATGTGGCGGAGGCGCAGATCGAGCAGCGCGGCGAAACCATTGCCCGTGTCCGGACACCTTTCGCCCTGATTCCGGAATTGCAGCATGTGCGCCTTGTGTAAGGCGGCGCTGGCCGCAGGAGTGGCGGCAACGCTGGGCGCACTGGTCTGGATCTATGCCACGGCGCTCGCCGCGCCGGCCGTGGGCACCTTCCATGACGACGGGCTGTATGCCGTCACCGCCCAGGCGCTTGCCACCGGGCACGGCTATCGCATTACCAGCCTGCCGGGCGCGCCGGCGCAAACCAAGTATCCATTTCTGTTTCCCGCGCTCCTCGCCGCCGTCTGGCGAATGTTCCCGCGATTCCCCGAAAATGTCCTCTGGCTGAAGCTGGTTCCCTTCGCCTGCGCGCTGGCCTGGGGATGGCTCGCTTTCCGCTGGCTGCGGCGCGAGACCCGCAGCGCGCGCGTCGCCTGGTCGCTCACCGGTCTGATGGCGGTTTCTCCCTGGGTGCTGTTCCTCGCGACCGCGCTGCTTTCGGAAACGCTGTTTGCCGTTCTTCTCACCGCGGCGCTCGTGCTGCTCGCCCGCGTCGAGCGTGGCGCAGTCGGCTGGAAAACCGTGATGGTTACGGCGTCGGTTGCGAGCGGCGCATTCCTGACGCGAACCGCGGGTGCCGCGGTCATCGGCGCGGGTGCGCTCGTATGCCTGTTGCACGGCGGTTGGCGGCGCGCGGTCGTGTTTCTCGGGCTCTCGGCGGCAGGGTGCGCGCCCTGGATCGTCTGGCAGGTCGGCTGCAGTTCGTTTGAACCGTACTATTCCGCCGTGAACTACGCCGACTGGACCGTGCTGTTGCATTTCGCCTGGAATGAAAAAATCCGCATCGTCAGCCAGAATCTCGTGGCCGTGCTGCTCTCGCCCGCGGTGCTGGTGGGAGTGGCGCCAACCGGTTGGGGCGCCCTGTTGGGGATGGCCGTTGGTGCCTTGGTGACTGTGGGCTTCCTCGGGCGGCTCCGCTCGGGCCTGCGGTCGCCGGAAATCCTGACCGTGATCTACGGGGCCTTGATTGTTTGCTGGGCCTGGCCGCCCATGCGGTTCATGGCGCCGCTGCTGCCGCTGCTGCTCTATTACGGATACCAGGGAGCGATGGCCTGCTGCCGGAGGCTTCCTGCCGGGATGCGCCCTTCCATTCTGGCGGCTTTGATGTTGGCCCTGCTCCTGCCTGCCGGCCGGACGCTCGGGGTGATGACGGCCGTGGCTCGTGACACCGGCGCGGTCGTTGTCCCCAATACCCCGTATGACGACTGGCGCGAGGTGATGCGTCTGGCTTCCTGGTTGAAGCAAAACACACCGGCGGACGCCGTGCTCGTGGGCAATTACGATCCGGTGTTTTATCTTTACACCGGCCGCCGCGGCGTACGCGGATTCGTGCCCGAGCCTTACCGGCTGCACTACGACCCGCGTCCCGGCGATTGGCCGGTGGGCACGCCCGCCGAAATGTGGCAGGCGATCGATCGCGCCCACGCCGCCTACCTGGTGTCGACGCCCAATCTGGCTTTTCGCGAAGCCGGCCCTTTGGCCCGCCTGACGGGCGTGCTGGCCGGCTCGGGGCGGTTCCGCCTGGTTTATCAATCGCGCGATGCCCGCTATCGCATCTACCGGATCGCGGGCTCAGTGGATTCTCCGTGCGGTCTAAGGGATCTGTCGAATTTGCCGCATTCCCCCAAGCTGTTAGCTTCTAACTAGACAATACATATCCGTTCAAGCGGAAGAGGAGGAAGAGAGGTAACCCATGAAACGACTAACTAAAGCAGTCATCGCTCTGAAAATCTGGAAGGATAAAAACGGCCAGGACCTGATCGAATACGCTCTGATGGCGGGATTCGTGGCGGTCGCCGCGGGTGCGCTCATGCCCAGCGTGTCCAGCAGCATCAGCACGGTTTTTTCCAAGATCAGCTCGGTGATGGCGGGTGCCGCCGCCAGCTAAACCGCAGACATTCCCGGCATGGGTGGGCACGCACCCCGGCGCGGCCCACCCGTCATCCAGCACGCGACCACCGGGAAGAGGGGAGGAACATCATGTCACGCCTGACGCAATGGTTATCTGAACTGGACCTGCCTCGAGTCTGGACCCGCCTTTATCGCGACGTGCGGGGTCAGGACATGGTCGAGTACGCACTCATGGCGGCATTCGTGGCGGTTGCGTCGGCTGCCGTGCTGCCGAGCGTCACCCCCGGGATCAGTACCGTGCTTTCCGAGGTGGGATCGGTTCTGTCGGTCGCGGCCGCGAGCTAGTGCGCCAGCACTTCGCCGGCCGGAACCAGCAACTCCACCAGGTTGCCTTCGGCGTCGAACTCCATGGGCCGCGCCGGGCCCAGCACTTCCAAAATGGGGTTCTTCTCGATGTCGCTGCGCAGGTTCTCGCTCAGGGCGATGGTGCCCAGTTCGAGCGAGTTCCGCAGCCAGCCGTAAGTGACCTGGCGCAAATCGTGCTTGCCCACGGTAGGCGCAATCCGTTCC
>JASHOO010000141.1 GCA_030041035.1 Bryobacteraceae bacterium
CCCGGACCTTCCGGCACCGATCTCGGCAACAATTTCGCCAACTTTATCGAGGTCGTGCGCAGCCGCAAGCAGGCCGCCCTGAACGCGCCCATCGAAGAGGGCGCCATCTCGACCACGCTCGTGCACTTGGCCAACATCTCCTATCGCCTGGGCCGCAGCCTGCAATTTGACTCCGCCAGTTACTCCTGCATGGGCGACGAGGAAGCCAACCGCATGTTCAGGCGCAACTACCGCAAGCCGTTCGTGGTGCCGGACAAAGTCTGAAGATTCACCCGGAGTACAGCAGGTCTGGTTCAATCCATCCTTGCAGGCCACAGTTCGATTTAGTATCATTCGGCATCGCGTGAAACTGCCCAGGAAAAAGCAGGACTCGCGGCCCATGCGCGTCCGATGAAAGAGCGGCTCCAGGCACCTGATTTTCGCTTCATTCTCACCTGCCTTCTGCTATTCGTCGCCGCCACGTGGTATTCCACGCATAATTTCTATCGCGCGTTTCCCGAAGCCTCCATCGATTTCCGCGTGAATCGCGATGGCGGCCGGTCCGTGGCGGAGAGTTTTCTCACCGGCCGAAGCTACAACCTGGCTGGTTACCGGCAGGCCTCGCGTTTTGATTTCGACGATACCGCCAAAACCTTCCTCGAGCGCGAAGCCGGCCTCGAACAGGCCAACCGCCTGATGGGAACGCGCCTTCATCTCTGGCGCTGGGAATACCGTTGGTTCCAGCCGCAGCACAAAGAGGAATATGACGCCTCCGTCACCGTCACCGGCGAGATCGCCGGGTTCGCCCACGAACTTCCCGAGGATGCCGCGCGTCCCGACGTCACCACACCGCAGGCCCGCGCACTGGCGGAAGACTTTCTCCGCACCCGGATGCATCGCGATCTTGTCGGCCTCGAATTTGTCGAGGTAAATGAAACCGCGCGCCCGCATCGCACCGACCGCGTCTTCACATGGAAAGAGAGTGATTTCAACCTCCACGATGCCACCTACCGTCTCGCCGTCACGACTCTCGGCAGCGAAGTCGGCGGCTTTAGCCAGTACCTCAAAGTCCCTGAGCAATGGCAGCGCGATTTCGAGCATTTGCGCTCGAAAAACTCCCTCACCGAAGCCGTCGACACCGCTTTCATGGTGGCGTTGCTTGCCGGCATGATCGTGATCATCGTCACGCGCACGCGCCGCCAGGACGTGCGTTGGCGCCGCGCCGCCGTCGTAGGTGCCATCGGCATGGTGCTGGCTTTCTGCGCCCAGCTCAATTCACTGCCGCTCGCTGAATTCGGTTACCCCACCACCGATTCGTATGCCAGCTTTCTGTCGCGCCAGTTCCTCAATGCGTTGCTCGAAGCTCTGGCAGCAGGCGGCTTTCTATTCCTGATGACTGCGGGTTCCGAACCGCTCTACCGTCAAACGTTCCGTGATCAGATCTCACTCGGCAATCTCTTTCGCCCGCGCGGCCTGCGCACCAAGCGTTTTTTCAAAGGCGCCATCCTCGGCATCACCCTCACCGCCATCTTCATTGCCTATCAGACCATCTTCTACATTGTGGCGTCGCGCCTGGGGGCCTGGGCGCCCGCCGAAGTCCCCTACAGCGATGAGCTCAACACCAGCTTCCCCTGGGTCTTCGTACTGTTCGGCGGCTACTTCCCGGCGGTCTTTGAAGAATTTGTTTTTCGCATGTTCGCCATTCCTTTCCTCCATCGTCTCGTCCGTTGGTTGCCGGTGGCTCTGGTGCTGGCCGGGTTCATCTGGGGGTTTGGCCATGCCGGATATCCGAATGAGCCGTTTTATATCCGTGGCGTGGAAGTCGGTATTGGCGGTGTGGCTCTGGGCATCATCATGCTGCGTTGGGGAATCCTGCCCACGCTCGTCTGGCACTACTCGGTTGACGCCATGTACAGCGCCATGCTGCTGCTGCGCTCTCCCAGCCTGTACTTCAAGCTTTCTGGCGCAGCCAGCGCCGGCGTCATCGTGCTGCCGGTAGTGGCGGCATTGGTTGCTTATCTCATGCGCGGCGGCTTTGAATCGGATCACGGCCTGCACAACGCTGACGAGCCGGGCCCCGTGGAACTCGGCCCGGTGCCCGCTCCTGTTTCCCCCGCACTGCCCGTTTACCAGGGGCTTACGGCCCGCGTGCGCCTCGCCGCCATCGCCATTTTCGCCGCCGGCCTGCTCACATTCCTGATTCCGGTGGAGCGCTTCGGCGATTCTCCCCGTTATAATCTGACCGCCGAACAGGCACGCGCACCTGCCGACGCCTTCCTCCGACAACAGGGCCTCGATCCCACCTCGTTCCGCCATGTCACCTATCCACTGGTGCACTGGGGCGGCAACGACAGCATGGCCGGCAAATATTTTCTCGAGCGTGAGTCCGTCGCCTCAGCTTCCAGAATGTTCGAGCAATACAGGCCCGTTCAATGTTGGGCCACCCGGTACTACCGTTCGCTCGATCAGGAAGAGGTGCTGGTCACCGTGCATCCCGAGAATAGCCGGATTCTCGGCTATGATCACACACTGCCCGAGGACCGCCCCGGCGCCGACCTCACTAGTGACGCCGCCCGCCCAATCGCTGCTTCTTTTGCAGCCGCCCATGGCACTGACGTAGCCGCCATGGACCTCAAGGAAAGCACATCCGAAAAAAAGAAGGCCCGGCGGGATCATAGCCTGGTTTGGGAGGCACGAGCGGGTGATCCACGGAACCTCGACCAGGCGCACTACCGCGTGGAAATCAATGTGGCTGGAGATCGTGTCTCTTCTTGGCGCTCCTTCTGGAAGCTCCCCGAAACCTACACTCGTAGCCGCGAGCAGCGCAACCTTATTTCGATTACGATCGCCGTGTTGCAAATCGCGGTCATTTTACTGGGCTTCGTCTGGGGCATCTGGCAGCTTGTGCGCAACATTCGCCAGGGTCTGGTGCGCTGGAATGTAGCGCTGTTGTTTGCCGGCATAGCCACGCTGTTCATGACTGCGGCGACGCTTCTCCGCCTCCCCCTGACATATCAGAATTACCCCACCGCAATACCTCTATCCACATTCCAGGCCACCATGTACATCGGAGCCGTGCTTACTTTGGTGGGCGGTTTTCTGATCATGGCCGCTATCGCCGGCTTGTTGATCTCATCGTTTCCCGATTCGATAGAATCCTTCCGCGCCGCATCCCGCCGTTGGACCGGCGTCGATGCCGTCTGCGCTGCGCTCGCAGCAGTCGGCTGGGCCCTCGGTTACAACCGCCTGAACGAGCTCGTCAACGCACGATTCCATACGCAAGCTCTCTTCACCCTCAGTCCCCCGAGGTTTATCGCCACCGCGGCGCCTGCTGTCGCGGGTCTCGCCGGCGCCGTGTCAGCATGCGCTATCCTGGCTGCCGCTCTGTCGGTAATCGTACTGATCGCACGCCGGTTGTCATCGCGCTGGATGTGGGCGCCGTTGGCTTTGGTGGCGATCCTTGGGGCGGTTCCTCAACAGGTCCGCACGCCGGGCGAGCTAGCCTTGCAATACGGCATGCTCGTGCTTGCCGCGGCTGCCGCCTTGATCTTCTGCCGGTGGTTTGCCCGCGGCAACTACCTCGCCTATGTTCTGGTCTTCTGGACCCTGTCTCTACGCTCGGCCTTGGATGAGTTATTCGGCAACGGTCTGGCCGGTGCGCATACACAAGGCTGGATCGTAGTTGCTGCTCTAGGCCTCACTGTGATGTGGATCCTGCTGCCAGCTCGCCGTTACGCCTGATCAACCTGAAACCCACAGAATTCATGTTTTTGGGCGCAGCGGCGCAGCCACGGTCATAGCCTTGACGGTATCGACGTCGAGCGTGCACGCGCATTCCTGTAACACGATCGTGATCCAATCGACATTCACGCGCAGATTGTCGATCAGGGCGGTCTCCAGTCGAAACGCCTGGCCGCCCTCCGGCGCGATCTTACGAGGCACACGCCAGAATACGCGGACGACACGGTCAGACATTATTGATGGCTTCGCGCAAAGCCACGTCGCCGTCGATGCCCGAATGCCCGACATTGCGCACAACAGTGAAGCCTGACTCCCTATCCCCAGCGCCCGGTGCGCGCCAAGCAGCGCTTGTGTGGCCGGCGACTTTTTCGCGATGCTCAGAATCACGGCGTCGGTACCGGCAGCCGCGAGAGTTCGTTC
>JASHOO010000142.1 GCA_030041035.1 Bryobacteraceae bacterium
CACCATGGTGACGGCCATGGTTTCTCCCAGCGCGCGCGCCAGCGCCAGAAAGATGGAGCCGTAAATCCCGCGTTTTGCGTAAGGTACAACCACCTGCCAGGTGGTTTCCCACTTGGTCGCGCCCAGTGACAGAGCCGCTTCTCTTTGGTCGACGGGCACCGCCAGCAGCACCTCGCGCGAGACCGAGATGATGAACGGCACAATCATAATAGACAGCACCACGCCGGCCGAGAACAGGCTCACCCCGTAAAAAGGTCCGGCGAAGATGGGCAGAAAGCCGAGTACTCCCTTGAGCGCCGGAACAACCGTCGATTCGAGGACTGGAACCAGCAGAAAAATCCCCAGTAACCCATAGATAACACTGGGCACTGCCGCCAGCAGTTCGATCAGGAACGTCAGAGCATCGGAAATGCCCGGCAGTGCCATCTCAGAAAGAAAAATGGCGGCTCCGAGGCCGACCGGCACCGAGATCAACAGCGCCAGCAAGGACGTCACCACCGTCCCGAACATGAAAGGCACGGCGCCGAAGTTCTCGGTGACCGGATCCCAGGTACTAGTAAGGATAAAGTTCCACCCAAACTTATGGCGCGCCAAGCCCGAGCCCAGCCAGAGCTCGTAAAAGAGCAGGCAGGTCACCAGGAAGATGCTGGCGGCGCAGACCAGAGTCAGAGTATAGGTGAACGGGTCACCGGCCTTCAGCTTGCTCGCAAATGTGCCGGCGCGGGAACGGGGAAGGGCTGTTGGGGCGGCGCTCATTCACGACGGCTCGTTGAGTGGGAAGAGTTTCATTTTACACCCCTAGGAGCTATGAATCTTGGAAATTGCTTTTTCCTCTTTAGCCACAACGGGTTTGGGAAGGTTCGCGTAGAGGAGCGCTTCCGTGTACTTCTGACCCGGGCCGAGCATCCAGTGGAGGAAGCCCGTAATCACGGCCAGCTTCTGCTTATCCTGGATGACTTCGGGAATCAGGAGCCAGGTGAAGCTGGCGATGGGGTAGGCATCCTTACCCGGCGGATCGGTGATGGAAACCCGGAAATCGTCGGGCATGGACGCGCTCGAGGCCGCTGCGGTAACCGAAGCCAAGGACGCCTGGACGAAAACTCCGGCGTGGTTTCGCACGCGGCCGAACGACATATGATTCTGTGACGCGTAGATCAGCTCGACATAACCTATCGTGTTCGGGGTCTGCTTGACCTGGCCGGCTACGCCCTCATTTCCCTTGCCGCCTAGTCCAACCGGCCAATTCACGGCGACGTTCTTGCCGACTTTGCTCTTCCATTCGTCGCTCACTTTGGAGAGGAAGTCGACCCAGACATAGGTGGTTCCGCTGGCATCGGAGCGATGCACGACAACGATGTCCGACCCCGGCAATTTGACCCCCGGGTTGGGCTTAGCAATCGCGGGATCGGTCCACTTAGTGATTTTTCCCAGGTAGATACCCGCGAGCGCTTCCGGCGTGAAGTTTAACTCAGCCGTTACGCCCGGGATGTTGTAGATGGGTACGACGGCTCCGGCTACGGTGGGAAAGTGCAAGACGGCGCAGCCGCGCTTTTCGCGAAAGGCCTTCAACAGTTCGTCGGTCATAGGGCCGTCAGTGGCCCCGAAATCCACCGTCCCTTCGGTGACCTGCCGGATGCCGCCACCCGATCCAATGTCCTGGTAGCTGATCTGCACATCCGGGTGCAATTTGCGATACTCGTCGAACCATTTGGAATAAACAGGATATGGGAAGGAGGCCCCCGCGCCCGTCAGCGATATCTGTGCGAGCGCGGCGGGCCCGAACGAGCAAAGGGCTACGAAAACTGCCAACGAATTTCGTCTGGTCATCTTCGATTCTCCTTGCTTAGCCTACCTGGTCAGACTACTTCCCCATGGTCGGTGCGGAGCCGGGGAGAACGTAGCGCAGGTCGGCGAAGATCATGTTGGTATGGGCGTTGTTAGCCGATGCGGTCGAGGGCACGATGAAGGGGTCGCGGGTCAAATACGAATACTGCAGGATGAGCTGCAAAGCACCGTACTTCGGATCCTTCCAGAAGGTCTGGGTGAGGCCGATAGAGGGCTCCTGAATGATGCGGTTGTCGGTAGCGCCGGAACCCGGATATCCCCAGCCGATGAACTTGCCGTTGGTGTCCACGTAGTAGTCCTTTCGCGAGTACACGCCGCCGTAGTAGGCGTAGAGCAACGAGGGACCGATTTGAAATTCAAATCCGTCGACGGTGGAACCGGCGTGAACCGGGGAAATGCTGCCATCGGGACGAATGACCAGATCGGGAGCCTGGGCGAAGATGTAACGGCCACCGCCATCACCCAGGAAGTTGTTGCTGAGCACGTGGAAGCCCTTGAACAACTCAAAGTTGACATTGAGCGAACCGCCGAAACCGTGAGCGCTGTAATTATTGCCGCTAGTGGGATCGAAGACCTTGAAGGTGCGGAACAGGCCAGCAATCTCGATGTGCTGGTGCAGGCCGTTGGAGCTCTTGGGATCCAAGGCAATTTTGCCGATGATGTCGGGGTGTTCGTTGGGGACGGTAAGCGTGGTGGCGCCATTGTCCAACTCGGTGCTGTAGGCGGTCGATAGCAAGGTCGGAAGCGTGACCGTGCCGGTACCGTTGCCGCCTCCGATATACTGCTCGGCGCTCTCAAACGAGAGGCCGGCGGCAAAGAAGTCGGCGGGATGCATGATGATGCGGAACTGCGGCTGGCGCGCCCACGTGAGGCCCAATTGGTAGTTCGTGTCCATCAATTGGCTGTAGAAGATGTCGGCAGGCAATGGCGATAGGCCGTTGCGGTTGGGAGTCAAAAAGCTCCAGGATTGTCCACCCAGAATCTCGATGCCGCTCTTCTGCACATCCACCCAGTACAGGCGCATGCGGAGGGGATCGCTGTTGCTGGTGACGGGCAGGTTCGTGGGGGCAGAGCCGAGGAAATCAGACTCCATGTAGCCCATGACCTGAGCGCCATGGACGTTGGCGTCCACGCGGATGCCTACGCGGGAGTTCTGCGCGCTTTCACGCCACTCAGAGAGTTTCCCGAGAGTGGCATTGTTGTAAGGAATGTTGCCGAAGTTGGTGCCGATGCCGCTGCCCTCATCGGTCGAGCGGAACACGGCCGTGAAATCCATAAAGCCTACTGGAGTGATGGTGGCGTCGCCGATGTGGATCTGCAAAGGTGAGGCGACATTATCTCCCTGAGCGTCGGCGGATGCTGCGGCAGGCGGCAACACGGGCGGCGCGGCGGGTGGCAGAACCGGGGTGGTGCTGGCTACCTCACCGAGTGTTCGCACGCCCGGCGCCGGGGCTGCCGGGGTTGGGGAAGCCGCGGGGGAGGCGGCGGCCTGGACCGGCGCCGGTTGCGCGGCAGCCGGTTGGCGGCTGGCTTCGATCAGTTTTCTTTGCTCAGCCAGGGCAGAACGCAGCTCCTGGATCGCCTTCTGCTGCTCGGCAAGCTGGGATTTCAGTTGATTGATCTGATCCTCAGTGCCCGCAGACTGGCCCGCTGGCCCGTCCGCCGCAATCGACTGAAACGCGACGCCAAGCGCAAGAAACAGAATCTGGTTCGTTCGACGAAATGTTTGTTTGGTCATATTTTTGTTCCTAGGTGGGCAAGCGCATACCTAGCCCTTGGCCCGGGGGCGATGGAAATGGACATTGTGAAAAGCTGAAGGGGAAGAATACCTTGGCAGCGTTAGCCTTTGATGAAACAACGGTTACAAAACGGTTAATTTGTATTGCCGCGGGGCAGAGTAATACTGAAGAGTGTGCCTTTTCCGAGTTCGCTCTCCACAATAATTCGCCCGTTCATGCGCTCCAGTACGTGCTTGACGATGGAGAGGCCGAGCCCGGTACCGCCCACGGCGCGCGAGCGGGCTTTGTCCACGCGGTAAAACCGCTCAAAAATACGTGACAGGTCTTCCGAGGGGATGCCGATACCCGTGTCGGCAACAGTGATGCGCACCTGATGGTCGGGAAGGGAGTCGACGTCAATGTGCACTTCGCCGGCCGGCCGGTTGAACTTGATGGCGTTGTCGATGAGGTTAACAAGCGCCTGCTCAAGGCGAATGCGCGAGCCGGAAACGGTGGCGTCTTCCACCTTGCCGGTGGTGAGTGTGACGCCGCGCACGCGCGCTTCGGATTCCACAGTGCGCAGAGCGCTTTCAAGCACCGTGCGCACGGAAAACTGTTCGGGCTCGGCGGGTTCGGCGCGGCCGGATTCGAGTTCCGAGAGAACCAGGAGGTCGGAGGCGATGTTATTGAGCCGCGCGGCCTGCGCCTTGATGATTTCCACGAAGTTGCGGTTGTTCTCCGGATCTTCGAGCGCGCCCTCCAGCAGGGTTTCCGCGTAGCCCCGAATGGCGGCCAGCGGGGTGCGCAGCTCGTGTGAGACATTGGCGACAAAATCCTTGCGGACGCGCTCGAGGCGCTCGAGATCGGTAATATCGTGCAGCACGGCAATCGCGCCCCAGCGGGAGGACACCGCAAAAGGCGCGGCCTGCACTTCGAAAGAATGGCCGTTGGCCGCCGGCAACAGAAGGCGCCGCTTGACGGGCGATTCCGAAACCAGAACCTGGGAAAGCATGTCGAGGAGTCCGGCGTCGCGCACGACCTCGAGCAGCGGCACACGCTGCGGCACGGGCACGGGAATGCCGGCGACGCGCGCGAACGACTCATTGCAAAATGTGATGCGCATGTGCTGATCGACGGCCAGCACGCCCTCGACCATGCTGGAGAGAATGGCTTCGCGGCGCGCCGATTCCAGGCTCAACCGGTCGAGCGAGTCGTGCAGGCGCGCGGCCATGCGGTTCAAAGAGCGGGCAAGCGCGCCCAGCTCGTCGTCCACGTCAGGCGGGAGATCGCGGAGTGCGCGGGTCTCGACGAGATTTTCGGCGAATGTCTGGAGATGGCGAATGCGGCTGGTGAACCGCCGCGAGAACAGGTACGCAATGACCATGGCGAGCGCGAGAGCCACGAGAGAGGTTCCAACCAGGTACCAGCGCACGGCATCGACCGCGGCGTCGCGCTCCTCCAGGGGAACGGCGAGCCGGAGAACGAAACCCGGCGCCGCAGGATTGGGGACGGCCATGGCGACGTAATAGAAGTCGCGATCCAGCAGAGCGCTGTGGCGGATGGCGAATCCGGCGGTCTGACTGCGCGCCTGCACAATTTCCGGAAGGCTGGCCAGGCTGTCGGGTGTTTCGAGTGTGCGCCCGGAATCGGCCGCGACGGCATCATGCGCATCCGCCACCGTGATACGCGCCTGAGCGCGAATGGAGACCTCATGCGCCCAGTTCTCCAATTGCGCGGCGGGCACGGTGGCCACTTCGCCGGCGAGGATGCGCGCTTCGGCAGTGAGACGCTGCTCGACGTTCCGCGTTTCGCGGTCGGCGATGTAGGTGGTGAGCAGGGAGTCCAACAGCACCAGAGGAGCCGCAATCAGAATGAAGGCGATGAGGAGCAGCTTGCGGAACAGCGGGCTTTGGAAAACGGCCACGTGCGTCAGCGGCATTGTAGCAGGTGCCAGGTGCCAGGCTCCAGGTTTCAGGTGTCAGCCGGCTCGGAAGGTTTACGGAAACCTGGCACCGGGAACCTGAAACCTATTCCTTCGCCCGCCAGGTTTCCCAGTCGTGAACGGTGGCGTCGACCATGGAGCAAGCGGCACGATGCAACCAGAGCTTGGGGCGCGCGCGCAGGTCCGCGAGAATCGCATTCGCTGCCCGGCGCGTGCCCAGGTGCACATTGGCGGTTTCGAAACCCATGCATCGCAGCAGTCGGGTTTCATCGCGCTCCCTGGGCAGCGAAGAGAGCTCGACGCGGGAACAATGCGGGCCGAGACGGCGGACGATCCACTTGCCTTTCATATGCACGAACGGGTCCCGGCAGCGTACGGAGCGCTCCAGAGCCTCTTCATAGTAAAGAGGGGCGGATTTCAGGCCGTGAGCCCAAGCGGCGGCTGAGGGCGCCAGCGCTTTGGCTTCGCGAGCGATTTGGCCTCCGTGAAATTCCGCAATCGCCACGTAACGTTCACGCCCGAGACTTCCCAGCCCGGCGATGCGGTGCGCCACACGATAGCGCAGACCCCTTTCCGGCAAGAGCTTGTCAATGGCTTTGCGAGCGCTTTCGGGCACGCGCGGCGCCGGCGGAAGAGCGTCCAGTTTCGCCCAATAGTGCTCCGGATCGCGCAGCACGCCGGTCATCATTGTGCGCAGCCAGGGATGATGCTCTTCGAGAACGAATGCCTTGCCGCCGGCGCTGAGTCCCTCGTGGTAACCCGTGAGGATGGCGTCGCAGGCATCCTTGGCGCCGATGGCGAGATGCGCGCCTTTGATGGCGAGGTGCGCGCTCGCGGCCAAACGCACCAGGTCCACGGTGTAGGGCAGGCGCCAGACTTCATCGAAATCGTTGATGCCCCAAACCAGCCGGCCTTCGATATCGCGCCACGTTCCGAAATTTTCCACGTGGAGATCTCCTACACCGAGCACTTCCGGCGCTTGGATGCACTCCTGGCACAGTTCCGCCCAGAGTTGCATCCAGCGGTAGAAGGTGGCGCGGAGAAAGGAGAAAGAATCCGCCGCCATGGCGGCGTGCTTGCGGTCGAGATCGGACGGGATCAGCCGGATTTTCTTCCCGAGCCACTCCTCGTAGCGCCGGGTGGCTTTAACGATATTCATTGCGGACCTGCTTTCTGACAAAGTGCACCAGATAGTTCGTCCACCACGCTTCCTGGCCGGCGGCATCAAAAACCTGCTGCCAGTAACGGTGGAGTGAGCCCGTTTTTGCCGCCATGCGGCGCTTCAGGAAGGCGGCAAAGCGCGGCTGCGCCCGCCCCAACATTTCGATGGTGGCGGCGCAATCGCTGATCTCGCCGAGATGATTTTGAATTTCGCGGAGCTTTTCCAGGCGTTGATCGAGCCCCGGCCCGTAGCAGGGGCGGAACAACTCGAGTGTGTACCGGAAGCGCTTGGTCTGGAGGCGGAACTGATGGAGCGTGCGCGGAGAGGGCCGTTTGCGGAACAGCGCGCGGCCGTCGCGAAAATACCGGTACACGAGGCCCGGCAGGTGACTCACCGCATTTTCAGCAGCGCTTGCCGTAACATCCCACGCGATGGGTTTCGCTTTCGCCATGACTATAATCCCAGCCGGGCGCCCCAGCGGCGCGAAAGATCGCGGTGTCCCCATCGCCCGAGCAAACGCACCAGTTCGCCGTGCAACTGCCGGATCTCTCCGCGCCAGGTGCGTTCGAGCTCGAGATCTGCCGGAAGGCCGGATTTCCCGAGCAGGTCCAGAGCGATGTCTCGGTTGCGAATCTGACCCGCGATTTGCATGATCTCATGCAGCCGCGCACGAATCTTTTTGGATTGCCCGCGCGGGAAAAACTCCGCGAACGCCACCAGGCACTGCTGAAAACGGCGGATGGCCACGCGAAGGTCGTGAATCGATTCCGGATCGCGGAGCCGCGCGGCGCGATACATCTGAAACGCCAGACGGCGCAGCAGCAGCGCGCCGCGTTCCAGAGCGTAATCCCGGATGGTCATCGCGCCCTGCTCAGCACGATTTCGCGGCCGTAGACTTCGCGAAACGTTTGGGCGGTGCGCTCCACCGCCCATTGTTCGAGGTCGATATCGCTCTTGGACTTCACCGTAAGCACAACCTGGCCGTCGCGCACCGCGCACTCCAGGCTGTCGATGCGCTCGTCGTGGCTGCGATCCAGATTGTCTGCAATACGCAATAGAGGAATCAGCAGCGTCAGGCTGCGCCGCTCTTCGCCCGTCAGCGTGAGGAGGTTAGTGTGGTCCAGCATGGGCAGGGCCTTGCGGTGGTAGCGGCAAAGATTGGCGATCAACTCGCGTTCGCGCGTCGTGAATCCGGGCATATCGGAATTCGCCACTAAGTAATAGGAGTGTTTGTGGTGGCGCGACTCGCTGACGAAATGTCCGACGTCGTGCAGATACGCGGCCGCTTCCAGCAGTTTTCCGTTGTGAGGCGGAAGGCCGTGCAGGGAGTGTAGCGAAGTGAACAAACGGCTTGCCATGTGGGCCACCTGGCGCGCATGTGGCACCGCGACGCCGTAGCGGCGCGCCATGCCCTCAACGGTGCGGCGCTGGTCGCGGTCCAGTTCGGATAACTCCCGGCCTACGCCGCGCTGCACGAGGTCGGCGATGATTCCGTCGCGCAAGCCCGCCGCCGAATAGTATAGCGCCGGCATCTTCAGGTTCTGCAGGAAGCTGAGCAGCACAGCCGTGCCGGGGACGATGATCTCGGCGCGCCGCGGCCCGATGCCGGTGATCTTGCGCCTGCCTTCCAGGCTGCGCACACACAGCTCCTCGTACAGCGTGCGGATCTGCGCGGTGGAAGCGCGCAGACGGTCGGCCTGGTCCACCTTGGAGCCTGAGACTTTATGGATGGCGCTCACCACGGCCGACGCCGTTCCGGACGTGGCGATGGCCCTCTGGCCGCGTCTGGTTCCGATGCGGCGGAATGCCGCGTCCAGTTTTTCCTCGATGTATTCCGTCATGCGATGCAGCTCGACGGCAGCCGGCGGATCTGTCTTCAAAAATGATTCCGTCAAGCGGACCGCGCCCAACGGCTTGGAGACGGCCTCTTTCAGGCGGCCTCGCTCGCTGAGAATGATTTCGGCGCTGCCGCCTCCCACATCGATGATGAGCACGTTTTTTTGCGGGTGCGGCCACCGGCTCTGCACGCCGAGATGGATCAGCCGGGACTCTTCCTGTCCGGAAACGATTTCGACCGGCGCGGCAATGGCCTCCGATGCCCGTGCCAGAAACTCGCTTTGATTGCTGGCGTCGCGGATCGCGCTGGTGGCCACGGCACGCACCCCGATCACATCCAGTTTTCGGTATTGCTGGGCCATGCCCGCCAGAACTCTGCACACCAAAGCCATCGCGTCCTGGCTGACCCTACCCGTTCGAAACACGCTTTCGCCCAGCCGTGTAACCTGGCGGTCCGACGCCAGAATCTTAATGGGCGCTCCCGGAGTGACCTCGGCCGCTTCCATGCGGAGGGAGTTGCTGCCAATATCGATCGCCGCGTATCGGGGCATATAAACGTTATAATAGATGCCGCGCTTCCCCCGGTATGCAACTTCTCAAGGCCAATCATCTCCGCGGAAAACTGATCGTGGTGGAAGGGATCGATGGTTCGGGAAAATCCACGCAGCTTTCGCTGCTGAGCCACTGGCTCCGCTCGCAAGGTTACGCCGTCGCATTCAGTGAGTGGAACTCATCGCCGCTCGTGCAGGCAACCACGCGGCGGGGCAAGAAGAAGGAGATGTTCACGCCCACCACATTCAGTTTAATTCATGCGACGGACTTTGCCGACCGCATGGAGCGGTACATTCTGCCGTTAATGAAATCAGGCGCCATTGTGTGCGCCGACCGGTACGCCTTCACGGCTTTCGCGCGCGACGTAGCACGCGGTGTGAGCCGGCGCTGGGTGCGGAACCTGTACAGCTTCGCTACGCGCCCCAATCTGAGTTTTTATTTCCGCGTGCCGCTGGACGTGGCCATCGGGCGCATTCTTGGTGGCCGCGATGCCATCAAGTATTACGAAGCCGGCATGGATTTGGGATTGAGCCGGGACGTCGAAGAGAGTTTCCGCATCTTTCAGGGCCGGATTCTTGATGAGTACGAGGCCATGGCGCGCGAAGTGGGTTTTCACATCATCGACGCCACACTTTCCATTGAGGAGCAGCAAAGGCACATGCGCGACATCGTCGTGAGCGAGCTGGGCGCCGGCTTGAAGAACGGCGTGCTCCGTGTTCTGCCGGGTGAGATACATGCGATCGAAGCAGCCGCTTCAGTTTTATAGCGAACCACTGCCGGGAGTTGACTGCGCCGAGCTGCACGGAAAACTCATCGTCATCGAAGGGCCCGATGCAGTGGGGAGAACGACTCAAATCGCCCTGCTGCACCAGTGGCTGGAGCAGGAAGGTCACGCCGTGCTGGACACCGGTATGGCGCGCGGCGCGCTGGCCGGCAAAGGCATCAAGCAGGCCAAAGAGGGCAACACGCTCGGCCCGATCACCATGACTCTTTACTACACCACCGATTTCGCCGATCGTTTGGAAAACGAAATCGTCCCCGCGCTCCGAGCGGGCTTTGTGGTGTTGACGGACCGCTATATTTTTTCCATCATGGCGCGCGCCATTGCGCGCGGTGAGGACCGGCGCTGGATCGATCAGGTCATGGGATTCGGCCTGGTGCCGCACGCGGTTTACTATCTGAGAGCCGACGTGAAGCACCTGGTTTCACGCGTGGTCCTGGGGCGCGGCGCATTTGATTACTGGGAGAGCGGAATGGACATGCGCTTCGGCGGCAACATGTTCGACAGCTTTGTCAAATATCAAACGAAACTGATCCGCGCGCTCGATTCCATGGCGAAGAAATACGATTTCGTAACCGTGGATGCCAGCCGCGCGCCCGATCAGATTTTTTGCGACCTCAAGCAGCACATCTCGAATCTGGAGATCAGGCGAATCCGCAATACACCGCAGATCCGCCGGCGGCGGGAAAACAGCAATATCGCGAGGGCACAGTAACGCTTGCGAATTTATGTACTGCGGCACGGGATTGCGGAGGATGCGCCGCCAGGCGGCTCAGACGCCGCGCGTGCACTGACTCAAGAGGGTAAGAAAAAATTGCACGCCGTGCTCGAATGCGCGCGGCGCGCCGGCGTCCACCCCGACGTGATCCTCACGAGCACGCTGAAGCGCGCCGTGGAAACGGCGGAAATCGCAGCGGCGGTTCTGGGCGTACAAGATCAGTCAATCCGCACCGCTGCGCTGGCGCCGTCCGGTTCAACGGATCGAGTATGGAAGGAAATCCGCGCGCACAAAGCGGAAGGAATTCTCCTGGCCGGCCATGAACCATTGCTGAGCATGGTGGTTGCTTTCCTGCTGGGGTGCCCTGCGTTACAAGTCAGGATGAAAAAGGCGGCTCTGGTATCAATCGAAGTGGAGACCGCAGAGGCGCAGCCGAAGGGCACGCTGCTCTGGATGCTGACTCCAAAATTAACAGGTCAATAAAGTTGCCGGGAACTTCTCAGCCGGCAGCACGGAGCTTCCACCATGCCGGAGCTGCGCAAGGCGGCAAGCTCGACAGAGCGCTCTGCACTTGTTTCAGCATCGATTGCACGCACGCCGCCTGACGGCTCGCGGGAAGCGACTCAATCAGCTGCGCGACAGCGCGGGCGTGTGCGGCCTCTGCTTTGGAGCGGGCGTCACCGGCGTGTTGTAGCCTACCGGTGGAATATGCCGCGGAAGAAATTTGCGCGAAGGTCAAAGCGACCTTCAGATCGTTCTCCACAAACTCCAGCGTCCGTTCGCCGGTCGTCTTGTCCAGCCGCACTGCAGGCAGATCTGACATAGCACTCAAGTCTATCCTAATTTTTGCCGTTATGGGAATACGGAAAATGGATTGTTGGGCAGCCTCGCGGTGGCGACCTAGGTGGCGGAAACGGGATGCGGGGGCTCTGCGGGTTTGTCTTTCATGCGGCACATCGGATAGATTTCTTCCAGCTCCACGGCGATTGACTTGTAAGCGTCGGCCAATTGCGCCAGCCCACCGGCATATTCCTGCGGACCTTTTCGCTGAATGGTGGATTCCAGCCGCGTGCAGATCTCCGCCATGCGAACTGCGCCCACATTGGCGCTGCAATCTACCAGATTGTGCAACGTGTCCACGGCTCCCGAAGAATCTGCTCTGCGCAACGCGTTCTCCAGCCTTTCCAGGGAGCGCGCCGTTTCAGTCAGGAACTCGCCGATCAGTTCCTGCATCGCCTCCGGTCCTACTTCCAGTTCCAGTTCTTTCACGCGTGCCACTAACTCGGCATCCCCGGCCAGACGCACCGCAGTATCCACCGCGACTGCCGGCTGCTCTTTGGCATTTTGCGCCAGGTGTCGCTGCAAAATCTGTTGCAATTCTTCCGAGCGCACAGGCTTGGTTACATAATCGTCCATGCCGGCCGCCAGGCACTTCTCGCGATCGCCGGTCATGGCGCTCGCCGTCATCGCGATGACTATGGTGCGCTGGCTCCCGCCTTCGCGGCGCCGGATTTCGCGCGTGGCTGCATAACCATCCATCTCCGGCATCTGGCAGTCCATCAAAACCGCATCATAGAGTCCGCGTTCCAGCTTCTCCACGGCTTCCACGCCGTTGGCCACCGTGTCCACGTAGTATCCTAGTTTCTCCAGCGTGCGCATCGCCACCTTCTGGTTCACCGAATTGTCTTCGGCCAGCAGAATGCGTCCACGAATCGCGTGCGGCGACTGTTTGAGTGGCGCCACCTGCAGGTGCGCCGGCGCGTTGCGAAGTGCCTTATGCAGAGAGTCGCGGAGCTGCTCCAACCGCGCAGGCTTGAGCACACATTCCGCAAACCCGGCGGCCCGAAGATTTTCCACCGACGTCCTCTGCGCTTGCGAGCTCAGCAGCACCATGACCAGATCATTCCAGTCGACATGTGAGCGGACTTCACGCGCCAGCGTGATCCCGTCCATCTCCGGCATGTCATGATCCACAATCGCGGCGTCGAAGGGAGCGTTGCGCTCGACCGCCGAAGCCAGCATCTGCAACGCCTCTTTGCCGCCGGAAACGCACTCAACCGTCATCCCCAGCTTGGCCAGTTGCGATTGCAGGATCCGGCGGTTGGTGGCATTGTCGTCGACCACCAGGACGCGAAGCTGGCTTAAGTCCAGCGGCGGCTCCTCGCCGGACGCGGTGCCGAGGTGAAGCGGCAGAGTAAACCAGAACCTGGAGCCGCGGTCAACCGCACTCTCCAGGCCGATCTGCCCGCCCATCAATTCCACCAGCCGCTTCGAAATTGTCAGCCCCAGTCCGGCGCCTCCCAGCCGCCGCGCCGCCGCATCGCCTTGCGTGAACGGCTGGAAGAGCTGCTTCTGCGCCGCCTGCGGGATGCCACGCCCCGTGTCCGTCACCGAAAATCGAATGAGCGTGGAGTTCCCATCCCTTCCGCAATTTTCCACGCGCAGCACGACCTCGCCCTGTGATGTGAACTTGACTGCATTGCTCAGCAGATTCACCAGCACCTGCCGCACCCGGCCCGGATCTCCCGCCATGCGCGCCGGAACGTCCGGTCCTACCAGACAGCTCAGCTCCAGGCCTTTTTTCTGCGCCTGTTCCGCGAACGCCGCGGCCGTCTCTTCCGCCAGATTCGTCAGATGGAAGTCCACCGATTCGATGGTCAGTTTTCCGGCCTCGATTTTAGAGAAGTCCAGAATGTCATTGATTACGGACAGCAGCGCGTCACCCGACTGCCGGATGGTGTTCACGAAGTCGCGCTGCTCGGCGGTGAGTTCGGTGCCCAGCAGAAGATCCGTCATCCCCACTACGCCGTTGAGTGGCGTGCGAATCTCGTGGCTCATGTTCGCCAGAAACTCGCTCTTGGCGCGCGAGGTCCGCTCAGCGTCCTGCTTGGCTTCTTCCAGTTGGTTCATGTCATCCGCCAGCTCGGCCGCTTTGGACGCCAGGGCTGTCCGCGTGGTCAGCGTGCTCGAATACCAGGAAGACTGCTGTCTGACTTGGAGCAGCAGGTAGCTCATATACAGGCCCGTCAAGCCCGCAGCCGAATATCCCACCGATCCGCCGTGAATCATTCCCCAGATCGTCAGCGGCGCAAAAAGAATGATCAGGTAAAAGCGCGCCACCGTCAGCACCGGCGACAGCGCAATGGCCTCGCCGCTGGCAACGATCGCCGTGATCGCCAAAAGCAGAAGAAACGCCGGGCCTCCCGCGTAAAGCAATCCGGTGCCGCAACAGAATGCCGACCACACCAGGGCACATCCGTACGTGCCGACCAGGAAACCCGACCAGCGCCAGGAGCGCTGCGTCTGGGCTTGCGCCAACCACCAGGCGAAAACCAGCCGCGCCGTCGCGAACAGAAATATCGTCGCCCCCGCCGCCAGAAAGGCCCTCGGATAGTCCCGCGCGTACGTCGTCGCCGAAATCGGAACCAGCAGCAGAATCAGATACGCCAGCGCTCCGGGAATGGAACGGTAGGCGAGTTCGCGCGCCGCCTCATTCGCGGGCGGTGCTTCGATGGTGGATTGTGCGTCGGGCATCGATGCGTTTGTGGCAACTACCGGTTGGCCCCGCGCCAGGTGCAGACCAGCATCCTGGCCCGGCCAGACGAGCCGCTCCGAGTGTTTGCTCTCATTACTAACCATTATTTTCAAGCCCGGCTCCGCATGCTGGCAATGATGCCTTTGGTTAGCACGTCCGCGCAAACTGTTGCATCCGCGCGCCGCCACAACCGCATGACAGCAGCCGCGTCACTCAGAATGACGCGCGCCCCGGCCCGCTAATTCCCGGCATCAGATGCAGCCTCACCAACGTCAGTATTTCGCACCATCAAATGTTCCCCTGAGTGCCAAGAAAATTCTTACGGAAAAAATCGGAAATATATCGCTGAGGGAGGCGATAAGGTTTTTGAACGCGGTACCTTGGGCATCTGAAAGAATCAGCGGAGAACCCAGGCCCGATGTCGTCGGGTTGTATCGCCTAGGATACTTCATCTATGATTTCGATTCAAACGAACGTAACCTCGTTGATTGCCCAACAGGACCTGAACGTCAACACCAACGCAGAAAGCAACACCATTGAGCAGTTGTCCTCCGGCTATCGCATCAATTCCTCCGGAGACGACGCCGCTGGATTAGCGGTTGCCAACCAGTACGAAGCCGACATCCAACAGCTCACTCAGGGCGTTCAGAACGCCAACAACGGTGTCAGCACGCTGCAGATCATCGACGGCGGCTTGAGCAACATTTCGCAGATTCTCAACCGGCTGGAAACGCTGGCTACCGAATCCGCCAGCGGCACCTTCACCGGCGATCGCACCACGCTGAACAACGAGTATCAGTCGGACCTGCAGGAAATCACGCGCCAGGCGGCCAACATCGGTTTGAACGCCGGCGGTCAATTCAACAACAACCTCAACGTCTACATCGGCGGCGGCGAGCTGAGCACGCTGGCCGGCACATCTGAGGTCAACATCGATCTTGGCGGTGTCCAGAACGCGGTCGACGCCTCCAGCCTCGGTCTCACCAACACCAACATTCTCGGCGGCACCGTCGGTGGCGTGGAATTCAGCGGCAATACCGTGGCGCTCGATAACCCGAACACCGAGTTCCTGGCGACCGACGGGACACAAACTTATACGTTCAACTATACCGACGCCGACGGCAACGCTCAGTCGCGCACCGTCACCCTCAGCGGCGGCACCGATGGCATCAGCGGATCTCAGGTCATCCAGGACCTCAACAATGGTCTGACCGGAACCGGAATTACGGCATCGACCGACGCAAACACCGGCGTAGTCCAGTTCACCAGCGCCGGTGCGTTCACCGTGGGAGCTGCCACGGCCTCGGCTGGTAACAGCACCGTGACGGCTGCAGCTAACGCGGTAAATACGTCGCAGTACAACGTTCAGTCGACCGCTGACGCCTACCAAGGGGCCACGGACGAGTTGTCTGCCGCCGATACATTTACGCTGACCCAAGGAAGTCTCAGTGCCAACATCAGCCTCGCGGCTGACGATTCGGTGGCCACTGACGTGACGGCGATCAACACTGCCCTGCAGTCCGCCGGCATTACTGGCGTTACCGCGCTGGCGACCGGCAACGGCGAAGGCATCTCTATCCAGGGCTCCCAAGCCTTCAACGTAGTGGATACTACCGCTGTGGCCCCCGCAGCCACCTCCCCGTTCTTTGGGGCTACTTTAACGGACAACGCCGCCGACATTGCAGCACCCACGGGCGGCGCCACGGCCGGCACCAACGCTACGGCTGCCATCGCCGCCATCGCCAACGCCGTGCAGGCTCTCGGCCTGGTACAGGGCGCGGTCGGAACCGGCGAGAACAAGCTGAACTTCGCCATCAACCTGGCGCAGTCGCAGATCTCCAGCTTTTCCGCCGCCGAGTCCTCAATTAAGGACGTCAACGTGGCCAGCGCCGCTTCCAACCTGAGCAGCGAGCAGATCCTCCAGCAGTCTTCTGTGGCAGCTCTCGTGCAAGCGAATGCCATACCCGAGGCCGTTCTCAGCCTTCTGAAGAGCGGATCGTAAGGAACTGTCTCGTAATCCGGTGAACTGGGCCGCCCACCCGCGGCCCAGTTTGCTTTAGTTAATGAGGAGGTGAATCTTGGCTAGCTCTTCGATCGGCTTTACGGGCGCGCCCACTCTCACCAACGCCAGCTCCAGTGCAACCACTCCTTCCACTGTTGGACTCAGCGACTACTCACAAGATCTCCAGAACGAAGTAAACAGCGAGGTGGCTCAGGCCGAGCTTCCCATGCAGGAGTTGCAGAGTGAAGTCACCGATCTGCAAAACCAAACCTCTGAGTTGGGCACCCTGAGCACAGATTTCCAGTCGCTGCAATCGTCTGTCTCCGCGTTGAATTCCGCCAGCCAGGGCATTCTTTCGGCTTCGGTCAGCAACCAGAACGTGCTCAGCGCCAGCGTAAGCGCAGGGGCCTTGGCCGGCACGTTCACCGTTACGGTCACCTCTCCCGGCTCCTATTCCACTGCCCTCAGCAGCGTCGCCGTGTCTGATCCCACCTCTCAAGGTCTCGATTCGGCCTCCAGCTACACCCTGACCGCCAACGGTGTTTCCACCACCATCACACCCGCGGGGAACACGCTCGATGACCTCGTCGCTGCCATCAATGCCAACACGTCCGACGGCGTACAGGCCACCGTCGTCAACGTCGGGTCAGCCACTTCACCCGAATACGAACTCGATCTGCAAAGCACATCGTTGGGCACCGACCCGATCAGCCTGACCGATACCGGCGGCAGCACCAATCTGGTCACCGGCACCGCTGGCAGCTACGCCGCATACTCGGTCGACAACTCGTCGTCTATCCAGGCAAGTTCCAGTACCGTGACGCTATCCCCGGGTGTCACCGTGAATCTGTTGGGTGACGGGACCAGCACGGTCACCGTTGCCCCGAGTTCCACAACTCTCACCAATGCTCTCTCCAACTTTGTTACCGCGTATAACCAGGCCGTGACGGATCTCGGCAAGAACTTCGGGCAGAATGGCGGCGCTCTCGCCGGCGACAACATCATCTACACCCTGCAACAGGCCCTCAACAGCCTGGGCAACTACACCACCACCGCCAACGGAGTCACCGGTCTGTCGGCGCTGGGCATTACCTTCGACCCGAGCAACAACGGTCAGCTCGACTTCGATCCCACCGTGCTCGAGGGCGACAACAGCACACAATTGAGTGCCGCCGCATCCTTCCTCGGCAATGCTTCCAGTAGTGGATTTCTGCAATTTGCTACAAACACGCTAACCAACATCGCGGACCCCACCAGCGGCCTCATCGCCAACGAAACTACGCAGGACAACAACACCATCAACTCCGACAATCAGTTGATCACGCAGGAACAGGCTCAGATCACCCAGTTACAGAGCAATCTGCAATCACAGATGTCGACCGCAGACGCCGCTATTGCGTCGCTCGAGTCGCAGCAGACGTTCTACAGCAGCCTGTTCACGTCCATGCTGATCCCCAGCCCAGAAGAGCTGGCGACCCTATGAACAGCGCGGATTTTCGTCAGCGGGCGGCCGATCAACTTCGCCGCGCAGTTACCCGGCAAGCCTTCGACGAAGTCGAGGCGGCAGTCGCCAACTACCGGAGGGAAGTGGAAGCGGCGATCGCGGCATGGCATCCCGGCGAACCGCCTCCCGTCGATATTGTTCGCGAAGCCATGGATCTGACCAGATGGGCCTTGCGCATGGTCCGTGCCTCGCGCGCCCGCACCAACCACAAGCTCGAACAGGTCTCGGCCGTCCTGCGATACCGCTTCACCGCCACACCCCGGCCTCAGTGGAAACTCGAAGGCTGAACCCCCCGCGCCTTGGCACGCCTCCGCCGTCGAAACGGTGACTTCGTCGAATCCGTAACACTCACTTTGGTTAATCCCCGCCTCCCATCGCAGGCGGTTACCCGTGGCACGCCGGTTGCACCGACATAGGTCCATGCTCGATCCGCTGGCGGGCCAACTCGAACATTATATGGACCTGCTCAGCGCACGCCAGAAGCTCGTCGCCGCCAACATTGCCAACGCCGATACCCCCGGCTACAAAACCCAGGACATCGATTTCCAGGCCGAGTTCCTCAATGCCACCTCCGGCCCACCCATGCCGGTCGAAGTGCGCGGCCTCGCCCTGCGTAATGATGGCAACAATGTCAGCATCGACCGCGAAGCGCGTTTGTTGTCTGAAAATGCTCTGCGCTTCAGCGTCGCCAGTTCCCTGCTGCGCGATCAGATCAAGTCCGTGAAGGAGGCGATCGAGGAGGGCAAAACCACGTGAGTCTGTTTTCTCTGCTCTCGGTAAGCGAGTCGGGCATGACCGCGCAGCGCACCCGTGCCGAGCTGCTGGTGGAGAATCTGGCCAACGCCGAAACCACGCGAACTCCCGAAGGCGGCCCTTACCGGCGCAAAGATGTGGTCTTCGAATCCGCGCCCGCCGAGAGCCCGTTTTCTTCCGTCTTTGAGTCGCAGTTGGGGCAACCCGACGGCGTGCGCATCGCCGAAGTGGTGCAGGATAACAGCGAACCCGAGCGACGCTTTCAGCCCGGGCATCCCGACGCCGACAAGGACGGCTACGTCGCCTTCCCACGGATGAATCCCGCCGAAGACATGGTGGATCTGATGGGCGCCAGCCGCAGCTTCGAAGCCAACGTCTCGGCGATTTCCGCGGTCAAAGATATGATTCAACGATCCATTGATCTGTTGCGTTAACAGGACCCTGAATGTCGCTACCCATCGCCCCCATTCAAATCCCCGCGGTCACGGCGGACACATCCGCCGGTATACAGGCCCCCGCCGCTGCGGCCGGGTCCGGCGAATTCCGTGGACTGCTGGAAGGCGCCATTCAGCAGGTGGAACAAACCGGCCAGGTCGCGACTCAAGCGGTGCAGAGCTTCCTCTCCGGAGAAGGTCAGGAACTGCATGGCGCCATCCTCGCTGTGCAGCGCGCCGACCTCGCATTCGAACTCGGGCTTCAGGTACGGAACAAGGTGGTGTCGGCTTACCAGGAAATCATGCGCATTCAGATGTAGCCCCGGGGGCCGTTCACAAGCATGGATCAATTTCGCAAACTCATCGCTAACCTCTCTGGAATGCAGCGGATAACCATCGCCCTGGCAGTCCTTGCCGTGGGGGCGGGCTTGTATGCGCTGGTACATTGGAGGCAGGAAAGCGACTTTCGCCCTTTGTACACGACGCTCGCATCAGAAGACGCCGGTGCCGTGGTGCAAAAGCTGAAAGAGTCGGGGGTGGCTTACCGGCTTTCCGAAAACGGCTCTACGGTTCTCGTCCCTTCCGCCAAGGTCGCCGAGATGCGTCTCGAGCTGGCGGCCGCGGGATTGCCCAAAAGCGGGCGCATCGGTTTCGAGCTCTTTGACAAAACCAATTTCGGCGCCACCGAGTTCGTCGAGCACATTAACTATCGGCGCGCGCTCGAGGGGGAGCTTGAGCGCACCGTCATGTCGCTCGCCGAAGTCGAACAGGCTCGCGTTCATGTCACTTTCTCGAAAGAGTCCGTCTATCTGGAATCGCGGGAACCCGCTAAAGCCAGTGTGGTGGTTCGGTTGCGCCCGGGGGTGCAACTGCTTCCGCAAAACGTGACGGCCATTCAGCATCTG
>JASHOO010000143.1 GCA_030041035.1 Bryobacteraceae bacterium
CCGCATGGCGCGCTGGTGAGTGATGTCACGCCGGGAAGCCCGGCAGCGCAGGCCGGAATCAAGGCGGGTGACATTATTCTGGAAATGAACGGGCAACGTATTAATGAGAGCGGCGAACTGCAAGTAAAGGTCTCTTTGACCGCACCCGGAACCCTTGTGCGGCTGACCGTGCTCCGCGACGGACACGAGCGTGAGATTGACGTCAGGCTGGGCGAAATGACCTCGACGTCCCAGCACGCCGCGACAGAAGGTGAGGAAGGAGGTCCGAAATTGGGCGTCGAGCTCGAGGACCTCACACCGCAGGTGGCACGCCAACTGGGCATTCCTGCCAACACCTTCGGGGCGGTGATTACCCAGGTCGAGTCGGGGAGCGCAGCCCAGGACGCCGGACTCCAGCGTGGAGATGTGATCCAGGAAATTAACCACGCCAGCGTCACCAGTGCAAGTGACGCGCGACGCGCGGTGCACGAGGCAGGTAAGCAGCCTTTGCTTTTGCGAATCAACCGCCACGGCGATCACCTGTTTGTGGTCGTCACGGCCCGCTGACGGGATCCCCCATTCAGCGCAGCGCGTCTGGCTTAGGAAAGGAGGACGCGTTGAATTTTCGATCCAAAGACGTGGTGCCGGCGCCAGAGGAACCAGTGCCGGTTCTGCTGGTGAACTTCGCTGCCGAAGATCAGGCAGCTCTGTGCGAGATACTTGCACATCCCAATTGGGAGCTGCACGGGCGAGCCAGCGGCTGGCCGGCAGTCTTATTTCTCCGTAAGCACTGAGTGCCGGTCGTCATGTTTGAGTGCGACCGTAACGGCGCAGGCTGGAAGGAGCTCTGGAATGCCGCTCAACAGCACCCACTTCCACCCAGCCTCATCGTATGCTCGCATCTGGCAGATGACTGGCTCTGGGCAGAGGTCCTCTGTATGGGGGCCGATGTGCTCGTCAAGCCTTTTGAAAATGAAGAGGTGTCAGCGCGTGGCATATCTGGCCTGGCAGTCCTGGAAGCGACGATCTAGCGAGCGGTCTCGCCACACAAAAACGAGGTTGGCGGCAACCGGGGTTGATGCGATGTGACATCGTTCTTCGCCGCAGTAATAGCTTGGATTGCGATTGGCGCGCCAATCATGCAGCCTGACGCGAATGCCATCGTTCAGCGCTCCGTTGCAGTGAACAACCGTGATTGGGAGGCGGCACCAGATTTCAACTATTCTGAGCTTGACCGAACAAGCCAAGGAACAAGTACCTATGAGGTGACGATGATCCTCGGCTCACCGTACTCCCGCCTGGTAGCAGTCAACGGCAAACCTCTGTCTCCGCAGGGTCAGGAAACGGAGCAGCGGCAGCTGAACCAAACCATAGCGCGGCGGAAGGCCGAATCCCCCGACCAACGGGCGCGGCGCATCGCCAAGTACCAGCAGGGCCGCCAGCGGGACCACCTGTTAATCGAGCAACTGGCAAAAGCCTTTGATTTCAAACTGCAAGGTGAACAAAAAGTTGGCGGCTATGACGCTTACGTTCTACAGGCGACGCCGCGACCCGATTACCGGCCGCCCACGCTCGAAACCCAGGTGCTCAAGGGCATGGCTGGCCGCCTCTGGATCGACAAGACAACTTTCCAATGGGTCAAGGTCGAAGCTAAAGTCATCCATCCTGTAACGATCGAAGGCTTTCTGGCATGCGTGGAGCCCGGAACCCGCTTCGAGCTTGAGAATGTCCCGGTGGCCCCTGGGATATGGCTGACCCAGCATTTCTCCACGCGCTCGCGCAGCAGAATCCTCTTCCTGTTTTCTTATAGAGGTGAACAGGACGAAACTTACTTCGGATACCGGCGTTCCGCAGACCGGACCGGGCCTGCCCGCGACGACCCCACGGTCCAAGCAAATCTTACGGCCCGGCAGATACAACCTGCAGGTCCAACTACGCGTCCCTATGCTTGAGGTGCCAATGTGAGCCTTCGAGTCGGAGACTGGCATCTTCACGACTATTGGGGGCTACCCGAAGTCAAAGCAGCTACCAAGACGCATTTTATTGGCTTGCGCCACATCCCTGCGTTGGCACTTGTGGCGACCCTGGCGCTCGCCGCCGGCATCTTGGAACTCCGTTCGTCGTGGGTCGAAGCGTGGGTATTCTTCACGATCGCGCGGCACGCTACCTTTTCGGTCGCAGAGGGTCCGAGCCGCACCCTGGAGCGCCCCGGCCACGGACCATATGACCAGCGGCTAGGATTTGCCGAATTGCCGGACTTTCTGCGCCACCTGGAAACGAGTGGCTATCGGATTGAAGCGCAGGCCCGGAACTCCTCCGTCGGAGGGGTGTTGGGACGCCTGAGCCTTTTCCCCGTTTATCACGAAAGCGATCAGGCCGGCCTGCGCATTTTGGACCGCAACGGCCGGGAGCTTTACCGCACCCTTTTTCCGCGGCAAGTGTATCCAAATTTTCAGTCGATTCCTCCCTTGATAGTCGACACGCTGCTGTTCATCGAGAATCGCGAGATGCTAGACACATCGCACCCGCATCGGAACCCGGCCATCCAGTGGGGCCGCTTGAGCCGGGCGATGCTGGATCTCGCCATCCACAAGGTGGATCACAAACACGAGCTCATCGGCGGCAGTACGTTGGCCACACAACTCGAGAAGATGCGCCACTCTCCTGGTGGCCGAACCGATTCAGTCGTTGAAAAAACCCGGCAGATGCTGTCGGCCTCTTTATCGGCGTATCAAGGCGGGCCGAATACGCTTCAGGCGCAACGGGCGATCGTCTGCCACTACATCAATTCGATCCCGCTTTCGGCAACAACAAAGAATGGTGACGTTATCGGACTTGCCGACGGCCTGCGCGATTGGTTTGGGGAGGACTTCGACACGGTAAACCGGTGGCTGTCAGCCGCCCCGACGGCCATGGATCCCGGGCAGAAGGCCGCCCGCGCGCGCGCCTACCGGGAGGTCCTCACTCTCTTGCTGGCGTTGCGCGCTCCCAGCCGGGATCTCCGCAGTCAACGCAGGGCGCTGGCCCTCCAGACCGACCGCTACCTGCACGCCCTCTGTCGCAATGGCATCATCTCGGCCGACCTCCGGGACCGTGCACTCACAACGAAACTTCGTCTGGCGCCCAGCGTTTCTCTCGATCCAAAC
>JASHOO010000144.1 GCA_030041035.1 Bryobacteraceae bacterium
CTCCCGCAGGTGCACCCGACGGGAGTCATCCTGCTCATCGCTTTCCTGGCGATTTCCTGGCTTTTCCGCAAATCCTTTTGCAGTTGGCTCTGCCCTGTGGGCACGCTATCCGAGTATCTGTGGCGCCTAGGCCGCGAGACCTTTCGGAAGAACTGGCGGATCCCGCGAATTCTGGATATCGCGCTACGCGCGCTCAAATACGCTTTACTCGGCCTGTTCGTTTACGCCATTGCCGGGATGTCGGTCGCCGCCATTCGCGCTTTTCTCGATGGACCCTACGGGATGATCGCCGACGTCAAGCTGCTCAACTTCTTCCGCTCTCTCGGCACGGGCGGCGCGATCACACTCGCGGTGCTGGTTGTGCTTTCGGTCTTCATCCAGAACTTCTGGTGCCGTTATCTGTGCCCTTACGGCGCGCTGCTCGGCCTGTTTTCCATGGCGAGCCCGCTCGGCATCCGCCGCAATGCCGAACTGTGCATCGATTGCGGCAAGTGCGCACGTGAATGCCCGTCGCGGCTGCCGGTGGATCAACTCGTTTCCATCAAGTCCGCCGAATGCACGGGCTGTCTCGAATGCGTCGCTTCCTGCCCGGTCGATCGGGCGCTGGTCCTGGCCGCACCGAAATCGCGCGCCATTCCGGCGTGGGTGGTCGCCTGCGGCATCGCGGCGATCTTCTTCGGACTGTACGGGTGGGCCCTCGGCACCGGCCACTGGCACACGAACCTGCCGGATCGCGTGTATATGGAACTTGTCCCTCGCGCCAACGAATTCAGCCACCCCTGAAAGGACCCCCATGCAAAAACGCTGCCTGATATGGACGATCTACTTTTCGTGGGCCGTCTACGCCGGCGGCCTGGCCTATTTCGCCTGGCACGCCCGCTGGGCGTTCGCCCTCGGCTGGCTGCTGGCCGTGCCGCTCGTGCAATGGTTGTACATCGCCAAGTTTCCCGCGCTCTCCAGCTTCATGGGATACGGCCGCATCACCGATGAGCCCAGCCAGGTCACCCGTCCCGCGCCGGCCGCCGTGACGCTCTACACCGCCCTCGGCTGTCCCTTCTGTCCTCTGATGGAAGAGCGCCTTCGCGAGCTGCAAAAATCCCTCGGCTTCGAGCTCCACAAAATCGACGTGACGCTGCGCCCGGACCTGCTTGCCGGCAAAGGCATCCGCTCCGTGCCTGTGGTCGAAGTCGGTGGCCGATTACTGGTTGGCCTCGTCACGAGCAAAGACCTTGCGGCCGCCATCGCCGAAGCCAGCGTGGCCGCCGCCGTTGCCCGTTAGCCCCGCGCGTGCCGATTTCGCCTCGCAACCTCCGGCATCAACTGGATGTGTCAGGATGCTCGGGCAACCTGTTCGATGTCCGATAAACTGAGACATGCACATCAGCGACACTGCTCTTCTGGTCGCGGCGGCGCGAGCCGTTGAGAGCGAGCTGGAAGATGGCCTGGTGCGCGACCCATACGCTGCACGGTTGGCAGGCGACCGCGGCATGGCCCTTCTGCGCGCAGGTTCCCTCTCACGGTGGCGTTCGTTCGGAGTCGGCCTGCGCTCACGTTTTATTGACGAGTTCTTATCCAGCGAGCTGGCGGATGGGACGGTCGATTGCGTTGTCTCGATGGGCGCGGGTCTGGATGCCAGGCCTTGGCGCTTGCCGTTGCCCGAAGCCTTGCGCTGGATCGAAGTCGATTTCGCACAGATCCTCGATTACAAACACGGCATTTTGAAAGATGCTGCTCCCCGCTGCCGGCTCGAGCGGATCACCGCCGACGTAAATGATGCGTCGGAGCGCGGGCGGGTCCTGGAGACAGCTCTCAGCGGCAGCCGGCGTGTTCTGCTGCTGACCGAGGGCCTTCTGTTCTATTTGCCGGGCGAGACTGTGCGCGCCATGCCTTTGGAAACACGCGGCTGTTACCGCTGGATCTTAGACCTGTCGCCGCAGACTGCGTTCCTGCTGTCCCTGGGCGGTGACTCGATGCGGCACGCGAACGATCTGCGTCATCCGGCCTACCTGGAGGCCCCCGAAATTCTGAAGGTGATTGCTGACAGTGGATGGACCGTCGCTGCTTCCAGAACTTTCATGAAAGACGGCGCTCCCTTTGCCGTAACTCGAATGACGAAAAACGGCTGGTTGCCCGATCCGAAGACGCCCCGGCCATCGGCTGACGATCCGGCCGGGGTCTGGCTGTTTCAGCGAACGGCGTAGGGTCGAGGCACGCCGAGAGCCCTACGCACCCCGCACCACCCGCGTGCACTCCCTGCAAAACTCCGCTGATTTCACATCCACCAGCTCGACCGAATGGCTCGAGGCCATCACGCACTGCCAGTCTTCGCAGTGCCGCAGCCCGAACGTGTGGCCGAGCTCGTGCACCGCTTCCTTGGTAAGCCGCTCGCGCAGCTTGGCTTCATCCGAGGGCAAACCGTAATGCTCTTCGCTCAGCCGGTAGAGGGACGCCAGCGCGCAATTGCCTCCCACCTGCGCTTCGCCGAACACGAAGGTGAAGATGGGAACGAACAGGTCTACCGCCGTCACACCCAGCAGCCTGGATTTGCCGTTGGAACCGACTGCCTGCAAGCGCTCCAGAATGGCCGTCGAATGATATTGCCCGCGCGCGGGGTTGTGCGCGAACTTCACGTCCAAAACGACATCGAGCACGCGGCACGGCGAGCGGAAGATGCGCGCAAGATCGGCCGCCAGTGCCTCGAGCCGCTCCGACCCGACGCCTTCGCCGACCGCGACCAGCTCGATCATCACTCCAGCCCGTAGCGTTTCAGTTTCTTGTAGAGGGTAGTGCGGTCGATGCCCAGCGTGCGCGCCGCGCGCGAGTGGTTGCCGCCGGATTGGCTCCAGACATGCTCAATGTGCGCGCGCTCCACTTCTTCGAGCGAGCGCCCATTGGCCGGCGCTCCCGCCGCCTGCAACTGGAACGAGAAGTCAGCCGGCCGCAGTTCCCTGCCCCGCCCGATCACCAGCGCGCGTTCGACGGCGTTTTCGAGCTCCCGCACGTTGCCCGGCCAGTGGTAGCGAATCAGCAGGTCCATCGCCTCCGGCGCCACTTGCGACGGCTCCGGCCGATTCATGGTCGAGCACAACTTGGTGACGAAATGCTGCACCAACAGGGGAATGTCTTCCCGGCGGTCGCGCAAGGGCGGCATGTCGATCGTCACCACGTGCAGCCGGTAGTAGAGATCGGGCCGGAAGGTGCCGGCCTGCACCAGCGATTGCAGATCTTTGTTGGTCGCCGCGATGGCCCGGAAATCCACGTGAATGGGCTGCGTACTGCCCACGCGCACCACCTCTTTTTCCTGGAGCACGCGCAGCAGGTCGGTCTGCGTTTTGAGGCTGATGTCGCTGATCTCGTCGAGAAACACCGTGCCGCCTTCGGCAATCTCGAATTTTCCTTTTTTGCGGAACTGGGCGCCGGTGAAGGCGCCGCGTTCGTGACCGAAAAGCTCGCTTTCGAGCAGCGTCTCGGTCAGCGCACCGCAATGAATGGTCACCATCGGCATCAGCCGCCGCGGGCTGGCCGCATGAATGGCGCGCGCCACCACTTCCTTGCCGGTTCCGCTTTCCCCGGTGATGAGCACCGTGGAATCGGCCGGCGCGACGGTCTCGATCATCTCCGCGACGCGCTTCATCGCCGGGCTCTTGCCCACCAAATCGGTCTTGGGGAATATCTCCTTGAGGTTCTCTTGCAGACGGGCCACTTCCCGCCGGGTGCGGCGATGCTCCAGCGCTTTGCTGACCAGGTGCGAAAGCTCGTCGGGATCCACGGGCTTGGTCAAATAATCGTAGGCGCCGTTTTTGAGCGCCTTCACGGCCGTGTCCACGGTGGCGTAACCCGTCATCATGATGAGGATCAGATCGGGATCTGACGCCTTGAGCCGGGCCTCGAGTTCCATGCCGTCCATGCCGGGCATTTTGATATCGAGCAGCGCCAGGTCCCATTCCTCGGTCGCCAACGTCAGAGCCTCGCGCCCGCCGGCCACCGCCTTCACCTCATATCCCTCGGCGCTGAACCAGCGCATCAGAGAATCGCGCACCACCAGCTCATCATCCACAATGAGAATTCTGCCCTTGCTAGCTTCGCTCATACGCACCCACGGGTTCGGCGGCTTGCCCGGCTCCTGCGAGCGCCAGCGTCACCACGAACTCCGCGCCTTGTCCTTCCTTCGAATGCACCTCGATCGAGCCACCGTGCTGGTCGATAATGCTCTTGGCCACAGCCAGGCCCAGGCCCGTGCGCTGTTGCTCGTCCTTGGTGGTGAAGAACGGCTCGAAAATGTGCGGCAGCACATCGGCGGGGATGCCGGGTCCCCAATCGCGCACCCTCAGTCGCGCCACCTGGTCCGCCACCTCCGTCGCCACCCGCAGCTTTCCGCCCTGCGCCATGGCTTCGGCGGCATTGACCAGCAGCACCAGTACCACCTGTTGAATCTGCCCCGCGTCGCAATCCACTTCAGCGGGCTGCGTGGCGAGCGCCGTCTCCACCTCGACTCCCTGGATCTCGAACTGATGGTGCATCAGCCGCACCGCGCGCCCCACCAGTTCGTTCAGGTTGTTCGGCTCGCGCCGGCTCGGCGCCTGCCGCGCAAACGTCAGCAGGTTGCGCATGATCTCCCCGCACCGCCGGCTTTCCCGCTCGATCACCGTGAGCTGCTCGGCCAGCGGCCCGCGCGTTTCTTCCGGCAAGCCAGATCCTTCAATCGCTTTGCGGCTGAGCTTGGCATAGGTGAGGATGCCGAACAGCGGATTGTTCACCTCGTGGGCGACGGTTGCCGCGAGCTTGCCGAGTGAAGCCATCTTCTCGCTGCCCGCGAGCGCATTCTGCGTCTGCTCGAGCAGCCGCGCCCGGGCTTCGGCCAGCTCCGCCGTCATTTTGTTGAAGGATTCCGCCAGATCCGCGATCTCGTCGCGCGAGCGCACCGGCAGCCTGTAGTCCAGATCACCTCCCGCCACCCTGTGCGTGCCCGCAATCAGCTCCTGCACCGGCTTGTGCACCACACGCCACACGAAAACCGTGCTCACCACCAGCAGCAGCGCGAGCGCCGTGCCGGTGAATCCCAGCAGTTGCTTTTGCTGCACGGCCAGGTTGGCATCCACCGCGGCCAGCGACAATTGCGAATCGATCACGCCCAGGATGCTGCGCTCCGGCGGATGCGCGTGGCAAGCGGCGTTTGAGCAGGCCGGCTCATTCTCAATCGGCCGGATTACGCCCAGCACGCGCGTTCCGGTTGATTCCTCGGTAAAAATGCGCGCGCGATCCGGCCGCGCCAGTTTCACGAGCGGCGCCGCCTGCGCATGGCAGCCATAGCAGGCCTCGCCGTGCTTGTCCACCATGGCGTTGGCTTCGGCCGGGTCGGTCGAGAACATAATCCGGCCTTCTTTGTTGAAAATGCGGATACGGCGGATCCCCGGCTGGCTGCCCATGTCGCGGATCGATTGGTAGAGCGCCCCCCGGTCGTTGTGCAGCATCTGATACCGCGTGCTGCGCTGGATGATGTCGCTGAGGCGCTCCGCGCTGAGCAGAACCAGATCTTCGGAGTTCCGCCGGTGCGCCCGCAGCGTCAGGAAACCCAGAACGCTGAAGATCGCCGCCGCACTCAAAATCAGACAAAGGGCCAGCTTGTAAGCCAGGCCCGTGTGTTTGCGCAGGACGATCTTCAGCGAATCCATGGCCTTGCTACGGCGTCTTGCCTTCCTCAAAAACCGGCAGATGGCGCGCCGCGAAGCGGAAAATGGCGAATCCCAGGGCCACCACCGCCAGCGTCACCGCGATCTCGGTCCACTTCGGAACGTAGTGAACCCCCAGCCCGGCCTCCATGCCGGTCACGCTCACATTGAGCCGGTTGGCGATGAAACCAAAAATCACCATCAGCGCGCACGCATAGAGCGCGGACGGGTTGTGACGCACGCGGAAACTGAAGAGCAGCAGCGCGGGCGCGATGAGCAGTCCCATTTCCAGTAGCCACAGGTAGGTCTCGGTGCGCGGCACTAGCACCAGACCCAGCCCTCCCCGCTCGTACAAATCCACCAAACGCAAAGTGACGTACGTCGAAAGCAGGACGGCGAGCAGCCGCGCCATGCCCGCGAGCAGCGGCAGTTCGATGTAGCGGCCGAATTCGCGGCTGGAGTGCCAGGACTCGAAAATCGTCATGGCCAGTCCCACGCAAATGGCTGAGATGTAGAACAGCACCGGCATCAGCGGCGTGTACCAAAGCGGATAGAGTTTCTCCGGCACGATCAGGTACAGGCTGCCCAGTGAAGACTGATGCAGGGTAGAGAGGATCACACCCAAAATCACCACCGGAAGTGAGATGGTCCGCAGCACGTTCAGCGGCGACTTCCAGCCGAAACGCTCGCAAACCGCCGGAACGAATTCGAGCGCCAGGACGGTGGTGTACAGCATCACGCACCACGCCACTTCGAACATGACCGAGTGGGGATTCCACATCACCAGCGGATGCCAGATGCGGTCCGGCCGGCCGAGGTCGAACATCAGCGCCACCACCACGAGCACGTAGCCGAGAAACGCGGTCAGTATGGCAGGACGCAGAATCGGCTTGTAGCGCTCCAGATTGAAAATATGCACCGCGGCCACCAGCGTGAAGCCGCCCGCCGCCAGGCCCACGCCGCACAGCACGTCGAAGCCGATCCACAAGCCCCAGGGGAAGCGGTCGCTCAGGTTGGTCACGGCGCCCAAGCCCTGGAACAGCCGCAGATACGACGCATAAGCCCCCAACCCCATCAAGACCCAGAAAACCGGCATCCAAAACGGCAGCCGGCGCACATCGGAAATCGATGTCGGGAAGGAGATTGTCCGGGCAGTGTCGGCCATCACTGCTTGCCCTCCTTTTCCCGGCGCTCGGCGGCGGCGACTTTCTCACGCCGGTGGGTAATCCACCAGATGCCGCCGAGTAGCACGCTGCCGGTCGAGACCACATCCGGTACCAGCGAAAGCGCGCGCCACGTGAGCTGCGGCAGGGGCTCCTTGGGAAGCCCGACTTTCATGGCCAACTGCTCGAAGGGCACGGCTGAGAGATAGAGAACCGACGTGCCGCCGGCCTCTTCGATCCCGTAGATGCGGTGGTAATACTGGTCCGGTTTTTCCGCAAGCCGGCGGCGGGCTTCGTCGATCAACGCGTTGCGGTCGCCGCAACTCGAGGCTCCGGTGGGGCAGGCTTCGACGCAAGCGGTCGGCTGACCTGCTTTTCTGCGGTCATAACAGCCGTCGCACTTGCGTACGCGCGGCGTGCGGCTGCCCCACTCATAAGTCGGCACCTGAAACGGGCAGGCCAGCATGCAATAACGGCATCCGATGCACCGGGTTTCGTCATAGACCACCGGGCCGAGCGCGGTTTTGTGCAGCGCGCTGACCGGACAGACCGACGCGCAGGCGGGCTCGTTGCAGTGCATGCACAAGCGGCGGGTGAAATGCTCCCCGCGGGTTTGAATGGCGGTGAGTTTGTGGGCGGAGATTTGTTCCTCCGCCGCGATGTTGTCGTTATATGGAAGTTTCCAACGCGCTGCACAGGCTTTCTCGCATTCGCGGCAGCCTATGCAGAGCGTGGAGTCATAAAGAATTCCGAGGCCCATGTCCTTTTTCCACTACTGGCTGGTGCAATCGTCACACCACTCAGGGCAGGAAGAACTCGGCGGTGATCTTAGCCCAATTTGCCGTGGGGATAGCTTCCAAAAGGTCGTCCACAGGACGGCCGCCATCGGGCGCGACAGCACCGGCGAGAAGTGGCTGTTCGGCATAGAGTCTCGCCACCGCATCCCTCATCCACCCCTTCACCAAACGGGTGGGAAGCAGGTTACGCCAAGTGCTTTCTTCGTCGGGGACATTGACGGTCACGAGCCAGCCTTTGCCGTAGGGGTCGCGGCCAAGGAGCGACGGGTTGCGCAGCAATTCCTGATTGACCTCAACCACTTCGCCCTCAATAGGTGAAGTCATGGCTGCCTTCTCGCCTTTACGGAACAGATTCCAGGCAGTTTGGCCCTGACGAATCCACTGGCCGGGTTTGGGCAGTTCAAGTTTCTCGATGTGGCCCGCGAGCTTAGCGGCGAACTCATCGACGCCGACGCGAGCTAAATGCGGGCGCTCGCGAATCAGCCAGGTGTGGCCGGCGTGGTACCTAAGCCCATCGGGTACCAGAAAACCATCGACGAAGTTTGGCACCGGTGCGGGTTGGATGGCGGGTTTAGCCACCGGCACTTTGTGGCGGTTGAGAGCCCAATCAACCAGTACGAAAACCAGGAAAGTTAGAAGAACCAGTAGGACGGTCATGACAAAGCCTCCACCGGGGAAGAGACACGTGCTGGGCCATAAATAAATCCAACTTTATCAACAACTTGTGGAGTTTCTGTAGAGCGTTGCTGTCGAGATTATCAACAGAGAATCAGCAAGACCTTGGCTTATCAGGCAGATGCGCGTGCAGAGAAGCGCAACAGGCTATGTGGTGATCTGCGGCAACTGCGCGGTGCGGGTATTTCCCACATTACATTGGGGCATTAGCCACATCATCGCGGATTACAAAAGGTTGGCCGAGTTTGCCGTCCTCGTCGGATTGAATGCGGGCGGAGAGCGAATTGGCGCTATCGACGGTTGCGGCGCGGCCGACCAGAACGCGCCAGAGCGGCGGATCACCTGGGCGCTGCACGATATGGGCGGCACCGTAGCGGGACAGCATCTGGGCGCAGAGACGCTCGGCATTGGCGCGCAGCTGAAAGGCGCCGACCTGCACGGCGTAGAATCCAGGCGGCGGGTTGGCGGGCAGTTGGGTGATCTCGACGCGCACGCGCGCGGTTCCGGGGCCGATCATATCGATGGCGCGGGCGGCGGCGTGGGAGAGATCGATGATGCGATCGCCGACGAAGGGGCCGCGATCGTTGATGCGCACATCGACGGACTTATTGTTGTTGAGATTCACGACATGGACCATTGTGCCGAAGGGAAGTGTACGATGGGCAGCCGTGAGCTGCTCCATATCGTAGATTTCGCCATTGGCGGCAGGACGGCCGTGATAGGGATGGCCGTACCAGCTCGCCATTCCGATTTCCACGCCGGGCACCGTGGGCAGGGGTGTGGTGGGGATGGCAGCGGCCTGGACTTTTCGCTTCGCCCCACACGCAGACAGCACCAGACAGCCGCCCAGCGTCAGGAATCTGCGCCGATCGTAGGGTTGTCGAAGTTCCATGACTTGGCTAATTCGAGGCCCCGCCGGCTGCCTGATGTTTTTCGACGGCAGCCAGGGCGTTCTTGGGGTTGATCAGGTGGCGGCGGCCGTCGGCGGTGGCCTCGGCGGTGTCGCGAATGATGCGGATCACCTCAGGCGGCTGGAGAGCGGGATTGACGGCGAGAATCTTGGCGGCCAGGTTCACGACATTGGGCGAAGCCATGGAGGTACCGGACAGCTTCAGGCGCTTGCCGCCAGGTATGTAGCTGTCGACTTCATAGCCGTTGGAGTGAACGACCACGGTGGGGCCGTAGCTGGTGAAGGGGGCTTCATCGCCGGCTTTATCGACGGCGCCGACAGTGACCAGATTCGGCAACCGGATGCTGGCGGGGACGGTTTCGTTGAAGGTGGCGTCATTATTGGAGTTGCCACCGGCGGCGACAAACAGAATGTCGGGCGCGGAGGCGAAAGCTTTTTCCAGGCCCTGCTTTTCGATGTCGAACAGCTCGCGTGCCATCTGTTTGCGCTCGTCGACGGAGCTGCCCATGCCGCAGCGTTCCATGCCGTCCTCCACTTCTTTCACCGATCCGCCCCAGCTCATATTGACGATGCGCACGTGATTGGCTTTGAAGAAATTCATGTAATCCATAGCGGCAGCGGCCTCGCGCTCGGACTGTTCACGCGAGGGGCACGGATCGGGAATCAGCTTGTAGTCGAACGTGATGCGGGCTACGGCGAGGCGGGCGTAGGGATTGCCGTCCATGGCGATACCGGCGACATGGGTACCGTGGACGTAGTCGGCGACTTCATTGATCTGCTCGATGAAGGGGCCTACCTCGGCAGGCTTGAGTGCAGCCATTTCCTTCTTGATGGCGCTGGCTTCGGGACTATCGATGTTGGCCTGCAAATCGAACAG
>JASHOO010000145.1 GCA_030041035.1 Bryobacteraceae bacterium
TAGGGGCTCTGCGAGCTTCTCCACGCCCCAGCGGAATCTGGGCCAGTCCTTGCGCTCGTGGATATACATTCTCCGCTCTCTTTGCGGAGATTATACCGTCCAATCTCCGCATGTGTCCAGTTATTCTGCGCACGATACGCGGAGAACAAGGGCTGTAATCTCCGCACGTGCCTGTGCCGACTACAACGTTCAGTTCGGTTTCGATGGCTAAAAATCAGGTTTGGGGCGAAAATGTTCCAAGCGATCGTGTAAGCCCGCCCATTTGTGCCGCTGTGCGGGGCCGGCTTACCGGGCGGCCAGCAACCGACGCAATCCCGGCTCAAGAACCTTCAAAATGTGTGAGCAAGGGTGAGCAAGCTACTTGTAAGTGATTGACTTATTGGTAGCGCTAACGGGAATCGAACCCGTATTTAAGCCTTGAGAGGGCTCCGTCCTAACCGTTAGACGATAGCGCCAACGATCTCCGCTTATTGTAGCAAGGCCCCGCTCCGCGCAAGCGGCAAGATTTCCCTCCTCCCGCCCTGCGCGATAATACCCTTGGATGCGCCGGATTCTCCTCCTCGCCTTGCTCCCCGCGCTCGCTTTGGCCGAAACCCACTGGGTGCAGTTCCGCACCGGACCGTTCGAGCTCTACTCCGACGGTAACTCGAAGCACGCGCGCGAGACTCTCGGATGGTTCGATCAGCTCCGCTATGTCCTCGGTTATATGCTCGGCAATCCCGATCCGCAGACCACACGGCCCGTCCGCATTCTGTTGTTCAAGAGCGCACAGGAACGTCAAAACTATCCTTATATCCCCCCAATCCTCGATGGCCGCGATCGCTGGAATATCCTGCTCACCTCCGGCGACCCCATTCCGCGCGAGGTTCTGCGCGATTGCACGCGCCTGTTCCTCGAAAGCAATACCGGCCGTATGCCCGCCGGAATCGAACAGGGAATGGCTGAGCTGCTTTCGACCATTCAAGTCAACGGCACCCATGTCACGCTCGGCGCCCCGCCCCCGCCCGATGAGCGCACGCGCGATTGGGCGCGCCTACACCTGTTCGCCACTAATCCCGACTATTACGCCAAGCTGCGCATCCTGCTTTACAACCTGCAAAAGGGCGCCGACGAAGATCCCGCCTATCTCAATTCCTTCGGCAAATCGCGCGCCGCCATGGAGAAGGAAGTCGACCAGCACATCGCCTCCGCCAATTACCAGACCGCCGAGGTCGACGCCAAGGCGCTCAGCGTGGAGCGTGACTACAAAGAGCAGCCGCTGCTCTCCAAAGAGGTCCGCCTCGCGCTGGCCGACTTGCTGGTCGGCGAGCCCTCACGCCGCGAGTATCACGCCCTCATCCAGGACAACCTGTACGTCGCCGACTCCTACGAAGGCCTCGGCATCATCGCGCTGCGCGACAAACAGCCGGACGAAGCCCGCCGCGATTTCCTGGAATCCACCAACGCCGGGACGCCCTCCGCCCGCTGCTACATCGAATACGCCCGGCTCGAGCCCGACAACGCCAAAGCCCTTGCTGCTCTCGACAAAGCCCTGAAGCTCAACCCCAAGCTCGCCGAAGCCTACACCCTCATCGGCCGCCGCCAGACCGACGCCGTCAAAAAGATCCAGTATCTCGAAAAGGCCGCGCAGCTCTCCCCGCGCGAAGCCGCCCGTTGGGAGGAACTGGCCAAGGCCTGCCTCGATGAGAAAGCGTTCGAGAAAGCCGCGCAGGCCTGGCGCAATGCCGAGCAGGCTGCCACCACCCCGGAGGATCGTGAACGCTACTCCGCCTCGCGCGTCGCCATCGATCAGCAGCGCCTGGATTGGGAGGAGGAAGAGCGCAAGCGGCAGGCCGAGGAAAATGAACGCGAACTCCGCAAGCTCAAATCGCAGGCCGTGGCCGAACTCCACGCGGCGGAAGCCAAAGCCAACGCCGGCGAAGGTCCCGCGCCCGAAAAAGTGGAGAAGTGGTGGAGCGGTCCCAAGCCCGACAGCCACGCCACCGGTAAGCTGACGCGCGTCGATTGCCTCGGCCGCCAGCTCCGCCTCGTCATTGAGGGCGACGATCACAAACTGACGCGACTGCTGGTCACCGACCCCTCCAACCTCCCCATCCTCGGCGGCGCCGCACAGACACTCGGCTGTGGTGCGCAACAACCGCGCCCCATCGTGGTGGATTATTTCGCCAGGCGCAACGCCAAACTCGCCACCGTCGGAGAAGTCGCCACTATTCAGTTCCCCTAATGGAGACCGCGCGCCCCGGCCGCTGGATCGTCATCGCCGTCTTCTTCCTTTCCTCGAGCATCAATTACCTCGACCGTCAATCGCTCGCCACCGTCGCCCCCCTGTTTCGCGCCGAGTTCCATCTCAACAACACCGATTACGGCTGGATCCTCGCCGCCTTTTCGGTCACCTACGCCGCCGCCGCCCCATTCGCCGGATAGCTCATTGACCGCATCGGTTTGAACCGCGGCATCACGCTCGCCATCGGCCTTTGGTCGCTCGCCGGCATCTCTACCGGATGGACTCGCGGATTAGGCGGCCTGGTGGCCTGCCGCGCCTGGCTGGGTCTCGCCGAAGCCGGCGGCATTCCCGCTGCGGCCAAGGCCATGCACGAATACCTCAAGCCCGCCGAGCGCGCCTTGGGCAACGGTCTGAATCAGGCTGCCGTTTTTCTCGGCGCTATCCTGGCGCCGCCCGTCGCCACCTGGCTGGCCGTTCGTTACCATTGGCGCGCGGCTTTCGTTCTCACCGGAATCGCCGGCCTGCTCTGGATTCCCTTGTGGAACTCCGTCGCCCGGGGCGCTCCGCCCGTGCGGAAATCCGCCGTCGAGCCCATCGCCCGTAGCCTCGCCATCCTGCGCGAGCCCCGCATGTGGGGATTCATCGCCGCCAACGCGCTCAGCATGCTGACCTACTCGCTCTGGAGCAATTGGACCACGCTCTATCTGGTCGAAGTCAGCCGCCTCACCTTCGTGCAGGCCGCTTATTTTGCCTGGCTGCCCCCGCTCGCCGCTATGCTGGGCGGCTTCGCCGGCGGCTGGCTCTCGTTCCGCTGGGCCCGCGCCGGTGCCGATCCTCTCGCCGCTCGCGCACGCGTCTGCTTTCTGTGCGCCGTCGCCGGCCTCCCCGCCATTGCCATCCCCTTCGCTCCCAACGCACCCTGGGCCGTCAGCGGCATTTCCCTAAGCATCCTGGCCGTCTCGGCGTTCAGCGTCAATCTCTACACCATGCCTCTCGACGTCTACGATGCCGCTCGCGCCGCCTTCGCGGTTTCCCTGCTCGTCTCCGCCTATGGCGCCATGCAGGCCGTCGCTTCCCCGCTGCTCGGCGCGCTCATCGACCGCTACGGTTACCTCCCGGTGTGCGCCATCGCTTCACTCGCCTCGCCCGCAGCTTATGCCCTGTTGCGCGCCACCCGAGCCTCTACGCCACTTCCGGCGTGAACCGCGCGTTCCCGCCACAGTACGCCCTGATTGGCGAATGCATCGCGCAGGTACGCGCCCGCCATCCGTTTGGCCCGCGTCGTGTCTTCGCAGCGTGCCCCGGCAGGCGAACCAAGCGCTCCGACAGGCCCTTCGCTCGCAGATTTCTAAATCCGAAATAGGTTCAGCGGAACGGGAATATTTGCAATGCCGTTGAATTGGTATTCCGGGAATTGGATGGTCACTTTTTCACGCCCCGCCTTCTTGTGGGACGGGCGATGGTACTGGTCATAGCCGCAAATTGTACCGCTAGTTAGTGTGATGGTATTAGTGTTGATTTCCTTACCCGAGTTCCCCGAAGCGCTGGACTCGCCCCCTCCCGAACTGGGCCGGCCCGATCCCCAAACCGTCGGCTGATCGCCGGCAATGTTAGCATTGGTCAGGTCGATTGTATAAAACTGGGTTTCCTTACCCGGGTTCCCGGAAATGATGCGGGCACCTAGTATCTCTTGGGTGACGTACAACAGGTAAAGGATCGCTGAAGCGCGGTCGCGCTCCTTCGTGATCACAATATTGTGGGTGCCGCCGGTGATAATGGACTGCTGGTCCCCGCATGAAAACGACGAGAGTTGGAACCATCCAGTGTAGTGCTCTCCCGATTGCGCCCTGATCGCCATGTATACCGCCATCGTGCCCCTCCTTCTCTGCCGGGCGCCGCTGAAAACTTCCGGCTCTCACGTGACTCTACAGTTGGCCGTCCGGCATGTCAACCCGGCGAAGTACCACCGCGATGACCGCGGCGCGCACGCCTCCGCCACCGGCGCGCCGTCAACCCCGCCAAGCGCCCTGTCCCTCTACTTCGCAAACCGCCGGACGCTGAACGAAATCGGAAGGCCGATGCCGATCATGTGCATCACGAGCCCCAGAATCAGGTCGTGGAGTTCGTACGGCCCCCGGGCGTGAAGCCGGCAGAGCGGCAATACCACCAGCGTCATTACCTCGTACACCGCGCCGCCAAAAAACAGGCCGCACACCAGCGGATGATCCTTCATGAAACTGAGTTTGAGGCTGACCGAGTAATACACAGCCGCCGCCGAGCACGCGATAAAGAAGTGCAGCACAACGCCCAGCGTCCAGATGCCGGCGCCTCCTTGTCTGGCGTGCGCTCCCAGCAGCCCTCCGGCCACCGCGTACCAGACCCCCCATCCAAATAGGATGCTGGCTTGTATGAAGTCCAGGGCACCCGCAATCAGCCCTCCCACTCCGATCGCGAGCAACGCGCTCGTTTTTCCCGATGGCCGGGCCACCGCGCTTGCACTCATCCCGTACCCTCCAAATCGTATTTGAGTTACACTACGCGGCGGAGACACAAAGGTCCCGAAACCTGGATTG
>JASHOO010000146.1 GCA_030041035.1 Bryobacteraceae bacterium
GTATTCACTAACATAGGATTCCACGCAGTCCATTTCGCGCCCAAAGGTCGCCAGGGAAAACCTAATGAACCTGCTACATTGCCCCAAGAAGCATCTTCAAAGTTAAGATTGAGAAACGTCGTGGCCAGGCACGTGCCGACGAATTCCCACAGTTCACGGCTCACGCACAAAAGTTTCGTCAACATTGCGCCGCAGGAACTCGCGAAAATCGTCACTGTACTTGGGTAGGCGCAATTTACCACGAATCGTCCGCTTGTCCGTAAACTTGATCTCCGACGACGGATTGAAGTATGCCACTGCATTTTGCCGCGTGAGGACGAAAGGTGGGCACCCATTCTGCAAAAGAACGCCGCTCGCAATTAAAGACCCGGTCCGGTGATTTCCCTCCTGATAGAGCTGTGGTTGGCTCAGCACGCCTACGTAGACTTGCGCCGCAAGTTTATAAGGGTTCGCCGTCTCATGCTTGCGATACCAGCGGCGGATTGGCTTAACGTACCGTTGAAAGTTAGCGAAGAACCGTTGTCGAGTCACTTGGATGTGTTTGCCGAAAAAGTGCTTGTCATATCCTCTTCCGAGCAGCACGAGGTGGTTGATGTGCAAGAGGGCTTCGAGGCCTTGATCGCTGAACAAGTCGACGTCATCATTCACAACCGCTTCAAGAAATTCGTACGCCGCCAGCATGTTCCGCCGAACCGTATCAGTGAAGTCATCACGGCGGCAGTGCAGTCGTGCATTGATGGTCGGGAAATGGCACTGCACATTGCGCAGTTCTTCATCAACCCGTTCAAGGCGCAGGCGCAGTGCTCTCACTAGTTCCAGCAAAGCATGTTCGGCACGCGAATTTCAACAGGCTAGACTGTCATCAGGGAAGCGCCCCCCTAACTCCGACGACAGTCACTTCGAACTTTCATCAGGCCCGAACGGCTACGCTTGGCTCTACACGGGCCTTTTCAGTCGATCTCTAAGCACATCAAGGACAAGGAGCGCAATTAATCCCAGGACAACGATCAGCAATGACGTAAGAAAAAGGTTTCGGACGACCTTGCGATCACGAGTCGCACGATAAACGATCGGAACATTGACGAGGGTACTGGCAATGGATGCCAGTATCGTGGATAGCGCTGCCGTTGATGAGGAGATCTGGCCATGTCTGGATATAGCGGCGACGGCGGCGGTGGCACTCGCACTGCTGGCCAACCCTCCGAGGGCGCTGACGATAACAGCACCGGAGCCGCCGAATAGCCGCTGACCGAGTGAGCTGGTTACCTGGATGGCAATGAAAATAGCGCCAAACGAAAGCAGTTTTCGCAAAGAGACCGGCGAGCCAATCGCGAGGCCGGCAGAACTCAACGATGCGTGCCGTAGCCGCCAGATCACAATGGTGGCGCTCAGAGCCATCAGGCCGATAGGGACAGCGGCAATGAACCCAGCGGCCGGGCTAAAGATCAGCAGCAGTCCCAGGTTGCGAATAAACATCGCCACAATAGTGAGGAGATTGACGGTCACCAATTGCTGAATAGCAGCCCCGCTCTCAAATGTGCTGCTCAACTCGGCGATGGCGGCTGTGCTGTTCACCATCCCTCCGAAGAAAGCGGAGTAATAGAGTCCCCGGGCGCTGTAAAGCCGGAGCAGAACATAGTTCAGAAACCCAATCGAGGCGATTAGGATGATCGTCAGCCATGCTTCCCGCGGGTTCAGCAGGTGCCAGGAATCGATGAAGTGGTCCGGCAACACGGGGTAGATCACAAAACCGATCAACCCAAGCAATACTGCTCCTCTGACTTCTTCCTGGGTCAGTCCACCGGCGAATCTCGAAAGCTGTGGCTTGAGCGCCAGTAGGAGCGTCATAACAATCGCCGTAGCAACGGGCGTGAATACATGATCTTGGCCGATGAGAACACCCAGTGCGAACATCACGAGCAGTGCCCCCGAAGTGGTTGGTTCCAGCGAGCGTTGACTCGCAATCGCGCCGATGTTCACTACGACTAAGAGAGCGACCACACTGACCAAGCCGATGAGGATGAATGATGGTGCAATCAGGGCCGAAAGCATTCCGAAGAGGCTGATGATGGTGAAAGTCCGAACACCCAGGTCTTTACGGGACCATTGCCTTTCGAATCCGACGAGCAGTCCAATGCCTATCGACAGCAGCAGCTTAGTAGCGATTTCAATCGGCGGAAAGTGGGAGGAGTATTCTGGCATGCCGCTGTACACGGAACTACATGATTTCAAGATCTCGGATCCCGCCGAACAGCCTGAAGGGCTTCGCGATGCTTACGTTCGTTCACGAACCGAGAGGACACCTCGATCGCAATCAGATACCGGGCTCTTATCGCAATTAATCTTTGGTCCTCGCCGCGGGAGGCAACAACATCTGAAAGGTACAGCCTGCGCCCGGTGCCGTGACGAGTTGAATTTTGCCACCGTGCATCCGAACGGCCCATTGCGCAATCGACAGCCCCAATCCGGCGCCGCCCTTTTCGCGGGATCGGGATTCGTCAGCGCGGTAAAAACGGTCGAAGATCTTTTCCGAGTGCTCCGGTTCGATGCCGGGTCCAGTATCGGTCACTTCCAACCGGACTTCCCCGCGTGGTTCACTCCGGACGTCCACGGCAATCGCCCCGCCTTCCGGCGAATGCTTCACGGCATTGTGAATAATGTTTACAAGCGCCTGCCGAAGAAATACGCGATCACCGTTGAGCTTGATCTGTTCATCTCCTTGAACCGTGATGCGTTGGCCCTTCTCCTCGGCAAGAACATCCAAGAGTCCGGCAGCTTCGCGCGCCAGGCCCACGGCGGAGAATATCGTCGGGTGCAGCGGAATACGGCCAGAGTCGGCGCGAGCGATGGTCAGAAGATTGTCCACTAGGGCGGTCAGGCGATTCACCTCTTCCAGCATGCTCCCAATCGTGTCTCGGTACTGTGCCCTCGTGCCATCCTTTTCCAGAGCGACTTCACCGACGCTGCGGATGGAAGCAAGTGGTGTCCGAAGTTCATGCGACGCATCCGATGTGAATCTGCGAAGTTGCTCGAACGATTGCTCCAACCGCGCGAGCAAATTGTTGAAGACCATGGCGAGATGGTCCATTTCGTCACCCGCTTCGCCGATCGGAAGGCGCTCGTTCAGCCGGTCCGACGTGATGGCCTCGGCACGGCAGGCCATCGCTTCCAGCGGCGTCAGAGCCCGCTTCGCTAACAAATAACTTCCGAAGCCCACGAGGGCCATTACGATCGGCAGCGCGAGCAGGGATGCAAGCGCGAACTCTCGCAATCTTGCTCGAATCGGCTCCTCACTATATCCGAGGCGCAGTAACAAGGGTTGGCTGCTCATCGTGTGAAGACGGCTTACCATCCGGACTGGCGTGCCGTCGGCGAGTCGCACCGAACGGGCCGAATAACCACCCTTGCCTTCGTTAAAAAGAAGATTCCCACCGAGAGACTGGCCCGCCAATCGGTCATTACGATAAAGCAATGCGCCTTGTGGAGACCGCACCTCCAGAAGCCTTTCGAGCACCTGTTTCGATTCCGGGTGATTGTGATAATCCTCGCGGAGGTTGAGCGCTCCCCGTGCGTCGAAATAAAGAAGCCCCTCGACGGTTTCGATATCCTGGATCGCGTAGTGATCCAATTGACTACGTAATTGAAGGAACAAAAAGGAGGCCGTCAGCGCCCAGGAAAGGACGAGAACACTCGCCAGTACGGAAACATACCAGAAAGTGAGACGTGTGCGGACATGGCGGACACCAAAAATCCGAGAGAATGACCTTCCCATCTCTTTTCTCTTTATAGTGTCGCGCGCCCGAAATCGCAAGTGCGAATTTCAAGAATTTCCCCCGCTGCCGGCGTTCAGAAAAACGTCAGGAAATCTTAAGGCGCGCGTTAGTCGGTTCGATGCTAAAACCGGATCGTGAGAACCCAATATTTTGCCGCTCTGCTGGTATCCGTCAGCATATTCGCACCTCTCGGCAGCGCAAAGAACAAGAAGGCCAAAGCGGACCCGAAAGATTCAATCGAAGTAGTGGGGCACATTCCTGTCACGGATGGCCCAGTGAACCGTTTCATTTCGACTACGCATTACAGCAGTGTTTATCTTTACGCCGAACATGAAACCGGGGCCAAAGCAACCTTGATTGACATCACGAAAATCAATAGCCCGGCTGTACTTGGGGACGTTACGTACCCTGCTAATGGAGCATCCGGCAACCTAACTGTAGTGGCTGGAACGGCAGCCTTGGTTAGTAGCGAATCCACGACATCGAAGACGACAGCCGCGCAGACCATTCGCGTCATGGATTTCTCCGACCCACAGAATCCGAAGGTGGCTCGCGAGTTCACCGGCGTCACCGCGATGAGCAGAGACGACAAGCGCGGGCTGATATTCCTTGCCAACGGAGATGGAATCTGGATTCTGCAACAGCACTTTGCCATGGACCCTAAGGTCGAAGAGGCTTACTACACCTACATTCTCAATAGCCATTAGCGGCGGCAGGTCAATCCTGCTCTTCCCGCACGACAAAGCCAACGCCGCGGACGGTATGAACAAGCTTCTGTGTAAATTGATCGTCCACCTTGCGACGGAGACGCGCAACGTGAACGTCGATGACGTTGTCGAGAGGTGTATGGCGTCCGGCTTCCTTCCAGACATCGCGCGTGAGCATTTCGCGGGAAACCACGTGACCCTGACGGCGCACCAGGTATTCTAATAACTCAAACTCGCGGGCGGTAAGGTCCAGCGGCTGGCCGCCGCGCGTCACTGCCCGCCCTTCCACGTCGAGCTCCAAGTCGCTAATCCGGAGTGTTGGGCTGGTTTCCGGCATCGCCCTTCTGCTCAGCGCGCGCACGCGCGCCAGCAATTCGGGAAACGCGAAGGGTTTCACGAGATAGTCGTCGGCCCCCGTGTCCAGTCCCGCCACGCGATCCTCGATCGCATCGCGCGCGGTTAGCATCAGCACCGGAGTCTTCAATCCGTGTCGGCGCATAGTTTGCAATATCTCCAGACCACTTCTGCCGGGGAGCATCACATCGAGAATCACTAAATCAAAGGATTCCGTCTGCACCAAGTAGAAACCCTCTTCACCCGTTTGCACCAGTGTGGCCGCGTGTTGCGCCGCGTTCAGACCCTCCTTCACTGCCTGGCCCAACTTCGGCTCGTCTTCAATCACCAGAATCCGCACGGAATCTCTTCCTTCTTTATAGGCGAGAGCGCCGGGCGCGTCTAGTGACGGCTTTCTGAAGAATTTCTGAAGCGTCGTTCAGAGAAACTTCAGGAAGTCTTCAGTGGTATGGCGCGTCGCGAGCGGCTATACGTAAAGTGTAGACCCGCAAGGAAGCTGAAGCGTGTGCTTATTCCAGGCCCCGCCAAGAAAATCACTATCCACCTCAACGAAGATACCAGTGCGCAAAGCGACTATTTGAGCCGCGAGATTCTGGCTCTGCTCCTGGAGCGGGGTGTTGCGGGCGCCACGTTGCTTCGGCCGGAAGCGGGCTATGGCTATCACCATCGCATCCATAGCCCGGAGGGGGGAATCGACACCAATCAGCACATGCCGCTTCGCATCGAATTTATCGACACGGAGCAAAATGTCAACGCACTGTTACCGCTGCTGCAGAATCTGGTGACCGACGGAATTATCGAGGCACAGGACACCATTGTCCTCCAGGCAGCGGTCGGTACGGAGCAATGAGAGTTTCAAAGGCGCTGCTCACAGTGATGTTGGGTTGCAACTCGATTGTTCCGGCACTCTGGGGACAAAATTCCCCGGCCATCTCCTTGTCACAGGCCCAGGATATCGCGTTACGCAATCATCCTAGCATCGCAGCGGCAGAATTCACGGCACAAGCGTCCGGTTTCGCCGTCCAGGAAACCCGCGCAGCCCGCTATCCAACTTTATCCGGCAGTATCACAGGCGTTGGCACCGAGCACGGTTCGGTGCTGTCGGCGGGTGCCGTAACCACATCGAGCATCTATAGCCGACAGTCTTCGGGCGTGGTTGCCAGCCAACTCATTACCGATTTCGGGCGCACCACAAACTTGATAAAAAGTGCCAGGCTGCGCAGCGAATCGCAAAATCAGAACATCACCTATACGCGCGCTCAGGTGCTCGTCGCCGTACAGCAAGATTATTATCGGGCTCTCGCCGCGAAGTCAGTATTGCAGGTCGCGCAGGCGACCCTGGACCTTCGTCGTCTCACGCTGCGCCAGGTTTCCGCCCTGGCCCAAAGTGCGCTTCGCTCCACCGTGGACGTAAGTTTCGCGGAGGTGAACGAGTCCCAGGCCGAACTCGATCTGTTTCGCGCTGAAAATGATGCGACTGCCGCACACTCGGAACTGTCCGCGGCCATGGGCTATGATGGCGACCAACCATTTTCGTTAACGGA
>JASHOO010000147.1 GCA_030041035.1 Bryobacteraceae bacterium
CCCCAACTCCTTCCGCGACCGCCTGAACTACGGCCTGGCGCTGCTGCGCGCCGGAGATCAAAACTCCGCTATCACTGAACTCGAAAAGGCGCAAAAGCAGAACCCGGAGGTGCCGCACACCTGGTTCAACCTCGGTATCGCCTACAAGCACGAGCGGCGGTATGCGGAAGCCATCCGCCAGTTTGAGCGCATGATCCAGCTCGTTCCCGATGAGCCCATCGCCCACTACAATCTCGGCCTGCTCTACAATCTCACTGGGCGCTCCGCCGACTCTCTGAAGCAGTTTGAGATCTCCGCTCAACTGGGCCCCAGACTCGTGGCGCCGCGCTTCCAGATCTTCAATTACTACCGACTGGCCGGTGACGACGCCGCTGCCCGAGGTGCGGTTGCGGAATTTCGCCGCGTCAAAGAAGAGCAGAAGGCTCTCGATGACACCGAGGATATGGAATGGTGCTTCTATGCCGAGCTGTATGATCCCTCCCAGGTGCATCCGGCTTCGCGCGACACCTCCCAGCCGGCTTCTTTGAAATTTGAAGATCGCCAACTGCCCGGCGCAGCGGATGCGCAGACCGCCGGGATGCTCATCCTCGACCTGAACGGCGACGGCCATTCCGATCTGCTCGTCTGGTCGCGGCGCGGCATCGCCATTTATCGCCACGGAACCGGGTTGCTCGCGGACACCGGCCTGGCCGATCTGAAAAACGTCATTTCCGTCGCCGCGGGTGACTTCGATAACGATGGTCTCCCCGACCTGTGCGTCCTCACCGAAACGGGCGCGCACCTTTATCACAACGTCAACGGCCGCTTCGAGCCGAAACCGGCGCCTATCCCCGAGGGCCGTTACCAGGCAGCCGTCTGGCTCGATTTCGATCACGATTACGATCTCGATCTCTTCCTGTTGGGCGCAAACTCCGTCCTGTTGCGGAACGAGGGCGATGCCGGATTCGCGGACTACAGCACGCATTTTCCGTTTGTGCACGGCGATGCCCTTTCCGCCGTGGCCTTCCGCGTCGTGCCCGATACCAAAAGCGCCGACCTGGCCGTTTCCTACGCCGATCGCAAGGCGGTGCTCTATCGCGACCGCTTGCGCGGCGTCTTTGAAGCCACGTCGCTTGATGCCGTTCCGCCAGGCGCTTCTGACCTGACTCCCTTCGACGTCGACAACGACGGTTGGATCGATCTCGCCTATCGCACCCGCCAGGGCGTGGCGCTGGCGCTGAATCATGCGGGCAACTTCGCGACGCAATCCACACCCGCTCTGGCTCCATTCATTTTTTCCGATCTCGAAGATCGCGGTCTCGCCGATCTCGTCGCCGCTGGTGCCGTCTACCGCAATCAGGGCCTGACCGAGTTCGTGAAATCCCCATCGACCGTGCCTCCGTCCGTCACCTGGGCGCACGCCGATTTCGATGGCGATGGCCGCGATGACCTCGCCGCCGTCGCGCCCGACGGCAGCATCCATCTGCTCTTGAACCGCACGCCCACCGCCAATGAGTGGCTGCGCATCGCGCTGACCGGCGTGAAAAACCTGAAAATGGCGGAGGGCGCCGAGGTCGAGGTCAAAGCAGGCGACCATTATCAGAAGCAGACGTACTACGGGGTTCCGCTCCTGTTCGGGCTCGGCGCTAATAACATCGTGGACACCGTGCGCATCAGTTGGGCGAACGGGCTGATCCAAAATCAGCCGAACGAAGCTGTGGCGCGCGCCACTGTTTTCAAGGAAGCCCCGCGCCTTTCCGGCTCCTGCCCCATGATCTTTACCTGGAACGGCCGCAACTTCCAGTTCATCACCGACGTGTTGGGTGTCGCGCCGCTTGGCGCGACCTCCGGCGACGGCCATTACTTTCCCGTCGACCATCAGGAGTACGTGCAGGTTCCCGGCGAAGCGCTTCGGCCCGTCAACGGGCAGTACGACGTCCGCATCACTGAGGAACTGCACGAGGTTTCCTATCTCGACCAGGTCCGCCTCATCGCACTCGATCATCCCCGAGCAGTAGAAGTCTTCACCAACGAAAAATTCAAATCGCCGCCGTTCCCCGAGTTTCGCCTCTTCGGCGTGAGGCGCCGCGTTCCGCCCGTAGCCGCGAATGATGATCAGGGCCGCGACGTGCTGGCCGGCATTCTCCGCCGCGATGGCATCTACGCCGCCGGATTCGCGCATAATTCGGCGGGCGCGGCCCAATTGCACTCGCTGACGTTGGACTTCGGCGCTCAAGCCGCGCCCGACAATCGCGCCATTTTGCTGCTGAACGGCTGGGTCGATTGGGCCGATGGCAGCACCTTTCTCGGCGCATCGCAGGGATCGAAATACGGTCTCATCCTTCCGTATTTGCAAGTGAAAGACGCTGCCGGCAACTGGCAAACGGTCATCCCCGATATGGGCATTCCCTCAGGCAAGCCCAAAACCATCGCCGTCGATCTGACCGGCAAGTTCCTCTCGGCCTCGCGCGAGGTCCGCATCGTCACCAATTTGTGCGTTTATTGGGACGAAATTTTCCTGAGCGAAGAAACGCAATCGCCGCCGGTGCGCATGACGCCGGTTGATCTCGCCTCCGCCGAAGTCCGGCTGCGCGGCTTCTCCCGCCCCGTGATCGATCCCAGCCGCGAGCATCCCGAGAATTTCGAGTACGCCGGTTGGACCGACCAGCCCGCGTGGAACCAGACGCCCGGCCTCTACACGCGCTACGGCGACGTCCGCGAACTGGTGGCTGACGTGGACGATCGCCTCGTGATTATGGGTTCCGGCGATGAACTTCGCCTGCGTTTCGCTGACCGGCTTCCGCCGCTCCCGCCCGGCTGGCGCCGCGATTTCCTGCTCCTGGTCGATGGCTGGGCCAAAGACTCCGACGCCAACACCGCCTTCTCCCAAACCGTCGAGCCGCTCCCATTCCACGCCATGAGCGCCTATCCCTATCCGGCCTCCGAGCGCTACCCCGACGACCCCGCCCACCAGGCCTACCGACGGCGGTACAACACGCGTCCTGCGATGCGCTTTATTGCCCCGCTCGTAGCAGATTTACATTAGACGATCGCTGGAACCAAACGTGCATTTGCTCTGAGCCTTGACCAGCATTTGCTGTAGCCTCTTTTTCGTCGCCGCTTCCATCCCCGTTCCCTACATCTATACCGAAACGCCCCGTTATGTTGATTCCGGCGGCGCGCGTTTTCCGGCCGGCGCTTCGCTCGAAATCGTCGAGAACGGCCGTAAGCGCCCGCTCGTGCCGGACTTCGCCGCATCCGCCGACGCCGCTGTCTCCTTCGATGGCCGTACCGTTCTGTTCTCCGGAAAGCGGAAATCCGGTGATCCCTGGCAAATCTGGGAAGTACCCGTTGCGGGCGGAGCGCCGCGCCGCATCATTTCGTTTTCCGAAGACGCGATCACGCCGTTATATCTCCCAGGTGATCGGGTGGTATATGCCCGCCGGACGCCGCACGGCTTTCAAATCGAGACCGCGACGCTCACAGGTGCAACTCCGCTCCGGTTGACTTACGCCCCCGGTGATCACTTGGTTTGCGACGTATTGCGCGATGGCCGCGTGCTGTTCGAAGCCCCGCATCCAGCGTCTGCGGGCCGCGACCTCTACACCGTTTACACCGATGGCAGCGGCGTCGAAACCCACCGCTGCGATCACGGCCGCGACCGCCACGCCGGCCGTGAACTCGCTTCCGGCGACATTATTTTCGAACTTGGTGACCGCCTCGCACGGTTCACCTCGGCGCGCGCCACGCAAGTCGAACTGCCGGAGCTAGCTGTTGATTTCATTGGTCCAGTTGCCGAGATTTCGCCCGACGAATGGCTGGTTAGCTCCCGTTCGGGCGCGCTTGACCGCTGGCGGCCCGCTCACGGCGCACCGGAAGTGGTCTGGGCGCAAAAGGGAAAATACGCCGTTCAGCCGGTGCTCGTGCGCGCGCATGAAGTGCCCAAGCGTCACCCTTCCGGGTTGGGTGACCGGGAGGGCGCTAACCTGCTCTGCCTCAACACGTACGTCTCGAGATCCGAAGAGATCCCCGCGGGCTCGGTGGCTGCGGTTCGCGTATCCGCGCTGGTCGATTCGGCTCCGGTTGTACTCGGCCAGGCGCCGGTCGAAAAAGACGGCTCTTTTTTCATTCAGATACCGAGCGAAACCGCGGTTCGCTTTGAATTGATCGATGCGGTTGGAAAAACGATCACCAGTGAGAAAGGCTGGTTTTGGGCGCGGCGCGGCGAACAGCGGGTTTGCGTCGGTTGTCACGCGGGGCCGGAGCGCGCGCCGGAAAACGCTTCCCCGGCAGTACTACTCAGGACCCAGGAACCAGTGAAGATGGCCCTCCCCGTGCACGGGGGCAAGCAAGGCACAAAATGAGGGTGGCTTTGGGGGCGATTGCCGTTCTGTTTGTGGCGCTCTGGGGGGAGCAGACAGCTACGGGCCCGATTCGTTTTGAAGAAGTTAGCGAGCAGGCCGGAATTCAATTCACACATAGTTTCGGAGCCGAAAAGCTGGGATCGCTCCTCGAGAGCACCGGCGCGGGCGCGGTGTGGTTCGATTACAACAACGACGGCCTGATGGATCTCTACGTAGTGAGTGGAAAGCCACTCGGCGCGGGTATGCACCCTTATCCCCTGCGTCATATGCCCCAGGTAGTTCCCCACAATCATCTCTTCCGCAATCTGGGTAATGGGAGATTCGCGGATGTTACAGAGCAGGCTGGCGTTGGCGGCGATCTCTTCAGCATGGCGGCGGTTGCGGCCGATTTTGACAACGACGGCTACGTGGATCTGCTGGTCACCGGCTACGGCCGCGTCATTCTCTATCGGAATAAGGGGGACGGCACGTTCGAAGACGTCACCGAGAAGGCAGGAATCAAAGTCTCGGGCTGGTCGATTGGAGCCGCGTGGCTGGACTACGATCGCGATGGTTGCGTGGATCTGTTCATCGGCCGGTACGTGAAGTTCGATCCTGACTACCACGCCTATTATGCGGCCGACAATTATCCCGGGCCGCTCGATTACGCACCTAATAGCAACGTGCTGCTGCACAACAATTGCAATGGCACTTTTACCGATGTGAGCGAAAAATCGGGCATCAGCCGTTATAAGGGCCGCACCATGGGGGTGACGGCGGCGGATTTTGACGGCGATGGATACCCGGATATCTACGTGGCCAACGACAAGACGGAGAACTTCCTCTTTCACAACAAGAAAGACGGAACGTTCGAGGAAATTGCGGAATCGGCGGGCGTGGCGTACGGGCAGAGCGGGGAAAACACGTCGGCCATGGGGCCGGTGTTTCTGGATTTCGATCACGCCGGCCGCGTGGACTTGTGGGTTTCGGACTCGAAATACAACCGGCTGATGCGGAACGTGGGCAATCTCAAATTCGAGGATGTGACCGAGCGCGCGGGCATCTCACAGCTTGCCGCGCAGTACGTGAGCTGGGGCACGGGTGTATACGACTTCGATAACGACGGCCGCGACGATATTTTCATCGTGCACGGTGGGCTGATCCACCTAGTTCCGCAAGAGCACACGGTTTTCCGCGGCGTTGGGGATTGGAAGTTCGAAGACGTGTCGCTCTCGGCCGGGCCATTTTTCGAGGTCAAGAGCGTGGGCCGGGGGGCGGCCTTCGCCGATTACGACAACGACGGCAAGATGGACGCGTTCATTTTGAACCTGGGGGGGCCGGGCTATCTGCTGCACAATGTCTCGCCGGCGGCGAATCACTGGATCGAAGTAAAACTGACAGGGCACAAGAGCAATCGGGATGGAATCGGGGCGCAGGTGGAAGTGGTCACCGGCGGTTTACGGCAGCATCGCGAGCGCACGGCGGGGTCGGGATACCTCTCGCAGGACGATCCGCGGGTGCATTTCGGACTGGGCAGCGCGACGCAAATCGACCGGCTGACGGTGACCTGGCCGAGCGGAATTAAGCAGGTGATGGAGCGCCTGCCGGTGGACCGCATCATGACGATTGAGGAGAAGTGACGCATGCGATGGGCTGCGCTATGGTTGGCCTTCTGCGCAGTATCACGGGCTACTGTACCCGTGGCAGCGGTGCGCTACCCATCACCCATCGAGTTGGCCATCACTCCGGATGGCTTGCGGCTCTACGTGCTTTGCGAAGGGACCGACGAAGTGGTGGCGTACGATCTCCCCTCGGGTGCGGTTTGCCGGCGGATTGCAGTGGGGCGCGTGCCCAAGGGCATGATGCTCACCCCGGATGCCAAGCGGCTGTACGTAGCCAATTCGTGGAGCGATAACGTTTCGGAGATCGACACGGCTTCGCTCGAAGTGGTGCGCACGCTGCCGGCGGGATTTGAGCCGAACGCAGTGGTGACGGATCGCGCGCAGCGGTTCCTTTACGTAGCCAATCGCATCAGCAACGACGTTTCGGTGGTGGACCTCGCAACCGGCCTCGAATCGAAACGGCTGCTTGCGGGGCGCGGCGCCAGTTACCTGGCTCTGTCGCCGGATGGGAGCCGCGTCTACTGCACGCATATTTATCCGAAGATCACGACATTTCGCGCTACGCCGGAATCGGAGATTACGGTGATCGATGCCGCGCGGCAGATGGTTGCGGATCGCTACGGATTGCGCAACGCAGCGGGGGTGTTTCACATCGCGGTCTCGGCGGATGGGCGCTTGGGCATGGCGGCCGAGATGCGGCCGAAGAATCTGATTCCTCTGGCGCATGTGGAGCACGGCTGGGTGATCGGGAACTCGATCTCGCTATTTGGGGACGATGTGGGCGGGGTGGTGCAGATTCCGATCGACGAGCTGGACCGATACTACACGCCGCCATTCGACATCGTTCTCACGCCCGACAAAAGCACGGCTTATGTTTCGACGACCGGCTCGGACAGCGTGACGGTGATCGATGTGCGCCGGCTCCTGGCGTTTGTGAAGACTTTGAGCCCGGCGGAAAGAAGCGGAGTGGCCAACGATCTTTCGGCCTCGGCGAATTACGTGGCGGCTCGCATTCCAGTGGGACAAGGACCGAAGGGGATGGCGCTTGCGCCGGATGGCAAGCGGCTGTATGTGGCGAACCGGACGGGGGACACGATTTCGATTGTCGAGACGGCATCGCGGCGAGTGACCGGTGAACTTTCTCTGGGTGCGCCCGCGGCAAACGAGCAGCGGCGGGGCGAAAGGCTGTTCTACAAAGCGGCGTTTGCGTTTCATGGGCATTTCGGCTGCGCCAATTGCCATATTGAGGGGACGTTCGACGGATTGTCGTGGGACCTGGAGCCGGACGGTTTCGGCAAGGATTACGTGGACAACCGGCTGCTCGAGGACATCGCCGATACGGCGCCGTTCAAGTGGAACGGCTCGAACCCGAATCTGGAAACCGAATGCGGGCCGCGCACGGAGAAATATTTCTACCGTTCGGAAAGCTACGACGGGTGGCAACTGGAGGATCTGGTCAGCTTCATCAAATCCATGCCGCTGCGGCCCAACCGGTACCGCAGCGCGGAACTGACGCCGGCGCAGGAGCGCGGCAAGGCCATTTTCGAACGCACGCGGCGCAAGGACGGCAAGCCGATTCCGGCCTTGAACCAATGCGCGGTGTGCCACTCAGGGGCGCATTACACGGACCAGAAACTGCACGACGTGGGCACGGGCAAGCCGACGGACCGGTCGCCGCTGATCGATGTGCCGCAATTGACGAACATCGCGCTGACCGCGCCGTATCTGCACGACGGTTCGGCGCGAACACTGGAAGAGATCTGGACGGTGTTCAATCCTAACGATACGCATGGGGTGACCAACGACCTCCAGAAAGACGAGCTCAACGATCTGATTGAGTATTTGAAAACGCTATGAGAAAGGTGATCGCATTTCTACTCGCGTTGGCGCCGGCGGCCTTCACGGCCGACATGCCCTGCTTCCGGTGGGAGAACTTCACGACTGCCAATGGCCTACCGGACAACCACGTGTTCAACGTCGCGGTGGATGGCAAGCGCGTTTGGGCGGCGACGGAAAACGGTTTGGGCCTGTACGAGAACGGGACGTGGAAAGTGTATCGTCCCGAGGATGGCCTGGTGCATCGTGCGGTGCTTTGGGTCGCACCCGATAAACGAACGGGAGACGTGTGGATCGCCACCATGGGCGGGTTGAGCCGCTTTTCGGCGGGGCGCTTCGACACCTATACGCAGCTGACGAGCGGCTTGGCCAACGACGTGGTTTACGGCGTCGCGGTGCTCGGGGATTACGTGTGGGTGGCGACTGCGGCCGGCGGCAGCAGGTTCAACACGCGCACCGGGCAGTGGAGCTTGTACAACGAGCGCAACACGCCTATGTACGAGATCTGGACGTATGCGGTGACGGCGACGCCGAGCAAGGTCTACTACGCGGTGTGGGGCGGGGGCGTGCTCGAATACGACGTGAAGACCGATCATTGGAAGGACTACAACGATCCGGACGGCGAGACCGAAATCGTGCTGTACAAGGACCAGGGATTGATTCATGAGATCACGACTTCAGTCAGCTACGTGGAGAAGGACAAGGTGCTGTGGGTGGCGACGTATTTCGGCGCGAGCCGTTACGACGGGCGCAACTGGAAAAACTTCCTCGACAAAGACAGCGGGCTGCCCAGCAATTTTCTGAACCAGGTGAAAGCGGTGGACGGCAATCATGCCTGGTTTTCCACCGATAAAGGGCTCGCATACTACGACGGCGAAAACTGGGCGGTGTACCGTCCGGCGCTGGATACGCACAGGCCGGAGATGCTGGTGCGGGATGCGGCGGGGAAGGTGACGCGCACGGAAACGGAAACGGCGCCGGCGCACAATTACATACTCGGTGTGGATTTTGATGGGGACGATATCTGGGTGGCGACGGCGAAAGGCTTGAGCCACGGGATACGGGTGAAATAGGGGCAAAGGGGCATTCATATGACGATTCCTGAAGTACTCGAAGAAATCTCGCACGCAGGCGCAATCAGCAAGAAGCCGATCAGCGCGCCCGCAGCGCTCAACGAGGCGTATCACTATGCGCGGCCGAGTTCGTTCTCGCGAGGCTTGCGGCTCGATCTGGGCGGCATGGCGATTCTGCTCATTTCAGGGACGGCGAGCGTGGGGCCGAACGGCGAGACGCTGCACGTGGGTGATTTTCGCGCGCAGACGCGGCGCACGTTCCAGAACATCACGGATCTGCTGGCTGTGGAAGGCGCAACGTGGCATGACGTAGTGCGCACGACTTGCTATCTGCGCGACATCGACCGTGACTACGTGGTGTTCAATGAAGAGCGCACGGCGTTCTACAAGGGGCAGGAGCTCGATCCGCTGCCGGCATCGACGGGAATTCAGGCGAAGCTTTGCCGGCCGGACCTGCTGGTGGAGATCGAAGCCATCGTCATGTTTCGCACCGGAAAGGAGTAATTATGCTGGCGCGGTGGCTGATCACGCTCGTGCCGGCGCTGGGGTGGGCGCAGGGGGGAGCACCGTGTTCGTGCGGCGCTGACCCACCCGGGCCGCCGGTGAGCCGGGAGGTGCGGCCCTACGCGGGTGAGCCCGAGGATCTGCGGCCATTCTCCAAATTCACGACGCCATATTACGAACATTACACGAAGACGGTGGAATACAACGGGGCGGCGCGGGATGCGGAGACGGTGAAGCCCGCCGACATCGAGGAAGTGCGCATTGGGTTTCTGGGACCGGTGGAGAATCATCCCCAAGAGAAGCTGGGCAAGATGATGCTGGCGGGTGCGCAGCTCGCGATCCAGGAAGCCAACGCCGCGGGCGGGTATTGCGGCAAGCCGTTCAAGCTCATGATCCACAACGATCAGGCAATTTGGGGCGCCTCGAGCAACGAGATGGTCAAGATGGCGTATGACGAAAAGGTATGGGCGATGCTCGGCTCCATCAGCGGCGACTCCACGCACATTGCGCTGCGCGTTTCGCTGAAGGCGGAAGTGCCGATCGTCAACAGCGCGTCGACCGATCCGACGGTTCCCGAAACCATCATTCCCTGGTCCTTCACAACGATTCAGGATGACCGCGTGCAAAGCTACACGCTGGCACGGCGGATCTATACGGATCTCGGGCTACAGAAGATTGCGCTGCTGCGGGTCAACGACCGCTACGGGCGTTTCGGCGTTGTGAAATTTAAAGACGCCTCGCGCCGGCTGGGGCATCCGGTGCTGATTGAGCAGAAGTATTTTCCGGCAGACACGGATTTCCGTCACCAGTTGGGCGTCATTGCAGATTCCGAAGCGGATGGAATCGTGTTGTGGGGTGACGCCGCGGCCGCGGGGACCATTCTCAAGCAGATGCGTGAGATGGGGATGAAGCAGCGGGTGTTCGGGAGTTTCCGGGTGCTGGGCGACGACCTGCTGCGCATTGCGGGCAAGGACGCCGAGGGATTGGAGATTGTGTTTCCGTTCGACCCGACGCGCGACGATCCGGCGTGGCTGGCGTTCAATGAGCGCTTCGAGAAGGAATTTGGCAAACGGCCGGAGGTGTTCGCTTCTCTCGCCTACGACACGATGAACATTCTGCTGCAGTCAATTTGCCGGGCGGGGCTGAATCGCGGGCGGATTCGCGATGCGCTGACGGGACTCGAGCAATACAAGGGCGTGACGGGCCAGATGGTGTTCGATCCGAACTGCAAGAACGTCGTTCCGCTGTACCTGGCGACGGTGCGCGGCGGGAAATACGAGTTTCGGCGTTACTCGATGGAGAAGCCGTACGCGCGCGTGGGAGAGAAGCCGGTGGCGTACAACGGGCCGCAGGTGCCGGATGCGCCGCGTGGGCCGTTGCGGATCGGAGTTTTCGGGCCGAATGCGGAGCAGGTGACGGCGGGGCTGGTGGAACTGATGGCGGCGTATGGCGGGCGTTACGAACTGGTGCCGATTGACTCGGACCTGCCCTGGGGGAAGGCGTCGCAGGCGTTGGTCAAGGTGATTTACGACGGGCAAGCGCTGGGGCTGATCGCGATTGGGCGGGATCCCAGCCATCTGGCGGAACAGCTTGGGGTGAAAGCGTTCGTGCCTGTGATCGCATTGTCGGCAGATCACGACTTGACCTCGGTAAACATTCCGTGGCTGTTTCGATTACCGGCGGAGACTCCGGTTGCGGACGGGGTGCGGTGTCTGCTGGAGGCGGCCGAGAAGGCGGGAGCGAACCGGGGGCGCGTGCGGGAGATGCTTGCGTCAGGTGAAATGCTCCTCAGCCCGGTGTCGGAGCGAAAACCTTGAATCTCGAAGCGCTTCCGGTGCAGCGAGTCAATCAGGTCAAAATACCGCGCCGCAATCAGACTCCAGTCATGCTGTTGCGCGGTGATTCGCGCGCATGCGACTCCTCGTTCCCGCTCACTCGGATCTGCAAACACCGCTCGCACCGCCGAGGCAAATCCGTCCACCGCCGGCTGGCATAGCCAGGCGTTATTTGAGTTCGCATAGGAGAGCACTCCGCCCGCGTTGGGCACGATCACCGGAACACAGCATGTCATCGCCTCGAGCGGCGTGCAAGTTGTTCATTCTATGGTCGGGGCGGGGCGATTTGAACGCCCGACCCCCTGCGCCCAAGGGACCCGAGTCGCTTCCAAGGGCTCTATCGTTTTTCGCTAACTACCAACGATTCCAACAAACCGGGGAAGCTGCTTTCGCTCACCGAGCAAATTCCGCGGATTGAACAGATGGAGTTCGGACACAGTTCCGGCACAGCAAAAGAGCAGGGGCGTCAGTAGCGAGGTTTATCCGCTGCGCCAAGCGCAGGTGCTTCTCTGCCGCCGCCAAGGACCTCAAACAATTTTGCAACAGCCCG
>JASHOO010000014.1 GCA_030041035.1 Bryobacteraceae bacterium
GGGGAAGCGTTCGGCGACTGCATACCATTTAATAATGATCCCTCCAGTCCGAGTTTCGGCCAGTGGAACGGCGTAGTCACACAGCCGAGAAACATTCAGTTGGTTGGACGCATTACGTTCTGAGCAGGAGACTGGGTGGTCCTTAACATGGAGCGGGAGTCGCTTTTGCTTTCTGGTTCCCGCTCGTCACCGACCACACAGTCAACAGCCACCTATGAAATCCTCACAGCTTGCGGTTGCGTTTCTTGCACACTGTGCGCCGTCCGCGTTGCTGGCTCTCGACAACAGCCTGGCCCGTACTCCTCTCATGGGCTGGAACGGGCTGGAACAGGTTCCAGTGCAACGTGAGCGAAAACCTGATCGAGGAAACGGCCGACCCGATCGTGCGCTCCGGGATGCGAGATGCGGGCTATCAATATGTAGTCATTGATGACTGCTGGCAGGTCGGCCGCGACGCCGGTGGAAACGTCGTTGCTGACGCGCAGCGCTTTAGCTTCGGGTATGAAAGGCATTGTTGATTACGTTCAATCTCAGGAGCTGAAATTCGGCATCTAATCCGATGTCGGCACCGGCACTTGCCGAAACCGCCCGGGCAGCCGCGCGGCTACGAGTTCCCGGACCCGCGACAATACGCCACGTGGGGCGTCGATTATCTCAAATGCGGCGTCGCGCTGCTACTGATTCGCCCCGAATAATCACGCGGGCGCTACAATCACGTCTAGATCGTCCATGCAGGACCTCGACGTTGGTAATTTGGCTGTGTACGGATCTTGTGAATCCGCTCATCTCTTGGTGGTTAACACTGTTCTTGCGCTGCTCGCGATTTGCGCGCCGCTGCGCAGTCAACCTGCGGCGCCGGATCAAACCATCACCGCCATTCAGGAAACCATAGAGTCCCGAAAATATATAGAAGCCCTCGGGCAGGTGTCTGCTGCGCTCGCGGCTTATCCGCAGGATGGCGGCTTATACAACCTACGTGGCGTCATTCACGCTGAGCAAAATGACATGATAGCCGCGCGCGAGGATTTCCAACGCGCGGTGACACTTTCGCCTGAGCTGATTCCTGCATGGCAAAACCTGGCTCGCGCGTGCCAGTTTGACCTGGGCAAGGCGCGAGCGGATTCTCACTGTGCCGCCGATGCCTGGAGGCGGGTGCTGAAAGTGCGACCCGACGATCCCGAAGCGCGGTTTTCGTTAGCTGCTATTTACGAGCAGCAAGGGCAGTACGCCGGCTCCCTTCGCGAACTCGAGAACCTGCCGCCCGCTGAGATTTCTCGCAGCACGGCCCTAGCGGTGCGATGCGCTGACCTGGCGGGCCTGGACCGCCTGAAAGAAGCCGGCGAAATGGCGAAACGCCTGGCGGAGTCCCCGGAGTTCTCGGAGGCCGATGTGAGATCAATTCTCCCGCAACTGGAAACCCCGGCACGCGCTCCGATTCTGGTGACGCTGGTCGAAGCTCTGGATGCCCGCGGGACGGTTTCTCCGGGCCTACTTCGTTCGCTGGTTATCGCCTACGAGCAACTGAATCGGCTGCCCGAGGCTAGAAAGATTTTGGAGCGTCTGGCGGCTACAGATCCGCAGAATCCGCTACACCTGTTCGAGTTGGCGCGGGTTGCGTATAAGCAGCACGACCTGGAGGGATCTCTCGGCTACCTGGGACATGCACGCGATCTAGTCCCTTCCGATCCCCAAGTGCATTTCCTGTTCGGAATGATCCTGGAGGAAATGCAATTGCCGCTGGAGGCACGCAAGTCAGTGGAGAAGGCGGTGGCGCTTGACCCGAAGAACCCGGATTACAACTACGGCCTCGGCTCGATCATACTCATCACTCGCGAAGCCGGGGAGGCCGTTGCATGTTTTCGGAACTACGTCGCGGCGCGGCCGGGAGACCCGAGGGGACACTTCGCATTGGGAGTCGCGTACTTCGCTACGGGTGATTATGCCAACTGCCGCAAAGAAATGCAGTTCGTCAGCAAAGACCCGGCCACCGAAGCCGGAGCCTCGTACTTTCTAGGCAGGGTGGCTCGCATGGAGGAGAACCTTTCCGAAGCCGCGGCATTCTTCGATCGCTCCATTCGCCTGCTGCCGTCGTTCCCGGACTCCTACGCAGAACTTGCCCGAGTCCGTCTCAGGCAAGGTCGCCTGGAGGACGCCAGGTCGGCGATCGACCACGCTCTTTCGCTCGATCCCGACAACTTTCAGGCCAACAGCATGCTGTTGGCCCTATACGAAAAAACGCACGATGCGCGCGCCGAACAGCAGAGAGCGAAGCTGCAGACGCTGGATGAGCTGCGCAGCAAACGGCAGGAGTTGATGCTCCGCTCGATCGAGGTGAGACCCTACTGATGCGGGTACGAATGCGCGTGATGTTACTGGCCGCGATTCCATTACTGGGACAGGGGCCTAACGGGGTTGCCGACAGGATCCGAAATGCACCACTGCCGGCAGACCAGCGGCAAGCGTTAGAAAAGTCGTTTGCCGAAAAGGACTTCGCCAGGATCGAGTCGATTCTGAACGCCGCTCAGGGGGCGGAGCTCGAAGCCTTGCTCGGAGCGCTCGAATTCGTCGGCGGACGCATGAATCAGGCTGTCGAGGCCTTCCGGCGTGCCGATGCGCTGAGTCCGCTCGACGATCACGATCGTTTCACTCTGGCGATGGCATTGGTGACCGTGGGCGACATGAATAGCTCGCGGGCGGAACTCACGCGGCTAAACCAGAGCCATCCTGACCAACCGATCTACCTTTATTGGCTGGCAAGACTCGACTACGGACAACGGCTCTATGATGAGGCCGTCGAAAAGTTGAACCGCGTGATCCGCCTGGATCCGGATTCGGTGCGCGGTTACGACAACCTGGGACTCTCGTTTGACATGATGGGCCTCACGGACGAGGCGCGGGACGCGTTTGAAAAGGCCGTTGCCTTAAACCGGAAGCTAAGCACGCCCTCAGCCTGGCCGCCGCACAATTTCGGTTATCTGCTCTTGCGTCTCCAGCGATTTCAGGAAGCGGAACGATACCTGCGAGAGGCGCTCGAATACGATCCGAACTTTGCCGTGGCGCACTATCATTTGGGGCGGGTATTGGAAGGCGAAGGGCAGGAGGAAGGGGCTATAAAGGAATACAAGTCCGCAGTGTCGTTAGATGCCAAACTCGCGGAACCACTGTATTCTCTCGGCCGTCTGTATCAACGCCGTGGACGCAGTGCCGAGGCAGAGAGTGCCTTCGCCGAGTACAAGAGGCGCAAGACCCTATACGCCGGCAACGAGTAGCGCTCTTCCGCTCCTGCCTGGCAAGCAGGTGCTCAAGTACGGATGTGCAAGGGGTCTCTGTGCTCGATCTCTTCCCATCGCAGCAGCCGATGTCGACGGGTTAGTCGCTCGGCCGAACCGGGTCGCTGGTCCCGCCACCCGCTAATTCTGAGTTTGTGAGTGGTTGACACGCCGCGTTTATCCATCTAAAATATAGATGGTATTAAGCCATGGAAACTGTCGAGCTGAAACTGAAGCAAGCGAGCGCGGTCCTGGGCGTCGCCCCGAAAGACCTGCAAAACCTTGTTCAGTTCAAGGTATTGCGACCAAGTCGCCGCGACAGCATCTATTGGTTCGACAATCGCCTTCTTCTGGAGGCGAAGATCGCTTTTTACCTCAGGGACTCGCTTGGCACCTCGACGGACGTGCTCGCGCTCTTTGCACGTGCCTTATCCAGCCTCACGGAGGAACATGTCTCCAAAGCTCGATATCTTTCGCTGCGATCCCGCCCGGCGAAAGGCAGAGAGCCAATCGAGGTTCGAATTCCCGTTCGAGATCTTGCGAACGAGCTCAACGAACAGATCCCGACGGCAGCCGTGTACCAGGACTTGCCGCGAGGAAGAAAGCGATCCGGCTGGAAGCGCGAATTCACGCGTACCTTGAAAGCGGCGGCGAAGGATTTGTCCGGTGTAACGGAATCCCAAATTGCGGATGCAATTCGAGGTTTCCGAGCTGGGAAAAAGACGTTGCCGGAGATCACGATTGGGCCGTCGAACAAAACAGCCTAGAGGTGTAATCGATACGTCGGTGCTTGTCGCCGGAGTCGCTGGATTCAAATCTTGGCGGGTGGCGCAAAACTCGAGCGCGGCACTTCTTCGCGATTGGATAGAATTAGGGACGTTTACCTGGTTGGTCACCGAAGAGATTCTCTCGGAATACAAAGGAGTCCTCGGCAAACTTGGCGTTCGACGACATCTGGTGGGTGAAATCATCAACCTGCTGAGGGAGGAGGCAGAGTTTGTGACCATTCGAAGCGAGGACAACCTTTCCCCAGATCCGGACGACAACGCATTCTGCGCCTGTGCGGAGCAAGGGCGTGCCGCGTTCATTGTCACGTTGAACAAGAAGCATTTCCCCCAAAAGAACCTGACCACCAAGGTGATTTCGCCTAGTGACCCGATCCCCACGACTCGCCGAGGCCGCTCGTCTGCGAGCCGGAGTCGAGATTAACCGTCTCGGTCGTCATGGAGTACCTTTCCGGATAGTTCACTGAATTGGGATATGACTGCGCCATCAGAATCGTAGAAGCGCCATGTCCGCAACCTACGTCCGCCACCCGAGCGCCCTGCTTCAGCTTGCTCTCTACGCCGTCTAACGCAGGAAGCCAATTGCTGATCAAGTTAGCCGCATAGTTCGGGCGGAAAAAGCGCTCCGTACCCTCGAACAAAGCGGCATCATGCTCGTCCCATCCGACTCCCTCGCCGGTGCGAAAAGCCTCCAGCAGTTTCGGCTCGTCTTTAATCACCGCACTGATGATGTGGAATGCACCGGGAAGGTATGCCGGGCTGTCTGACACGGCTAAGGCGAACGCCTGCTCATCTGGCAGGGTGAATGAACCGCTCACCGCATCGTATGTCACGTGCCCTCCAGCGGCCTGTGCGGAGAGCCACTCGCGAACGTACCGAGCATCAGTACCTGTCTTCGACGCCAACTGTTCCGGCGTCATACTGCCCGCGCCAGCCATCGCAC
>JASHOO010000148.1 GCA_030041035.1 Bryobacteraceae bacterium
AACACCTGAAAGGCAGAATTCATGGCAATCCGTCGCACTCCGCTTCGCGTTTCCTTCTTTGGCGGTGGAAGCGATTATCCCGTATGTTACTGGGACTGCGGCGGCGCTGTGCTTGCGACCACCGTCGACAAATGCTGCTACATCACGCGCCGGTGGCTTCCGTCTTTCTTCGAATATCCATATCGTGCCAGGCTGGCTTAGGCCACCGATTTGTTCTTCGTCGCCCTCGTGTGGTCGCTACAGCAACAAACATCAAACAACGCCGCGCCAGAGGTAACTTTCGGAGCTGGACAACCGCCGATTCATCACTTCGGATCCCGCCCGCACGTTCCCGCCGATACGGCGCTTTGCTTCATTTCCAACTCAGGCTGCTAGGCTCGGCCAGACAGAGCCAAAAGGAGGAGCACATCGTGCGACGAGCGTCGAAGCCAGACCCCCTATCTTATGTCCATACACTTCCAACGTCAGTCTCATTTACTGCAAAAGGCCTCCTGGGGTACTCATTCTCGCCGTTACGGCAACATCTCGATGTTTATCACATCGAGTCGGAGAAGGGCCACGACACCTTCATGGTGAGCAGGAAAATTACACGTACCTATTATGTTATCTCAGGGAGCGGTTATTTCACGATCGACAATCGGAGATACGAAGTCGGCCCAGGCATGCTAGTGGAAGTCCCACCAGGGGTTGAGTATTGTTACTCGGGGAAAATGACGTTACTGGCATTCGCGACGCCGCGCTGGTTCAGCGGCAATGATAGACACACGCGATGGAACCCCGACGTGGTTGGCAGAGATGCGGTCCGTGAATTAGATCGAGAAACTTGGGGGACGCGATTCGTCAGAATGCAAGTTTTTGGAAAATCCCTGGTCAGCGTCTATTTGCGGTTTAACCAACATTTGTGGAATCGTCTCCCTCCGTCCCTTACCGCTCTAGGTCTGGTGCGTTTATACGGTAACTTCCTGCACGCGTTGGCTCGCGCAGAAAACGTTCGCGGCCAGGCTTTTAGTACGTTTTTTCTCCGCAATCGCCCGGAGCTGGATCTGATCTGCCGCCTATTGGAGCAGAAAAGCCGTGGTAACACATTGAGGATCGCGGTGCTGGCCTGCAGCACCGGCGCTGAGGCGTACTCGATCGCCTGGACAATAAAGTCGGCACGACCTGACTTGAAGCTGATCATGAACGCCGTGGATATTTCCAAGCAGGCGGTGGAATTCGCCAAGCGGGGTGTCTACTCGCTTACAGTCCCGGAACTGACAAATACCCGAGTCTTTGATCGGATGACTGCGTCTGAGATCGAAGCATTCTTTGACAAAGACGGCGATTTGGCGGCGGTTAAACCATGGATCAAGGACGGGATCGAATGGCGTATTGGTGATGCTGGTGACTCGGAGGTTGTCGACGCTCTGGGTCCCCAAGACATGGTGGTGGCGAACAACTTTCTTTGCCACATGAGTGACTCTGAGGCGGCGACCTGCTTGCACAATATTGCCCGCTTAGTAAAGTCAGGGGGATACCTCTTTGTGTCGGGAATTGACTTGGAAGTTCGGACAAAAGTAGCGCGCGATTTAGGCTGGCGGCCTGTGCCGGAATTACTCGAAGAGATCCACGAGGGAGATGGATGTTTGAGGCCGAACTGGCCTTGCCATTATGGTGGGCTGGAGCCTTTGAACCAGAAGAGGCGAGATTGGACACTCCGGTACGCCTGTGCCTTTCAGGTGGGTTCTGCGACTGCGGCCGGCACCGAGGACGAGAATGAGCTGGCTCGTAACGAAAAGTAGACGGTAGATAATAGACGGTAGACGAGGCAGCGTCGACTACCGTCCGCTGCCTAGAGATGCCCATCTACTGTCTACCGTCTGCCGCCTGCACATGAAGGAGCCGAAAGAAAAGACAATTCGCGGCGGGCTCGCACGATTTGCGGCCCTGGGAACGAATTTCGCGATTCGGCTGGGTTCTCTTATCTTAATGATATTGGCCCAGCTCCTCGTGTCGGCATGCTGGCCTTTGCAGCGCGGACCGCTAGCCCGGCGGTGTCCCAGAGCTCTGATGTACACCCTCCCCCGGCCCGCTGCCGTTTCCCCTGAGGAGAGGGCGCCCTCGTTGCGAAGGTGGGTGAGGCGTTTTGTTCATGCTTCCGGCTTCGCCGAGAAACCTGAGCGACTGTGGCGAGGCGCTTTTGCCGGTCGTCAATCGTAAATCGAAAATCGAAAATCCCGTGGTGGCGCTGCTTACGGGTGGTGGTGACAGGCCCTACGTATTCGGCCTGGCAACGGCACTGACTTCCATGGGGGCAGCGTTGGATCTGATTGGCAGCGATGAGCTCGATTGCTCGGATTTCCGCGGCAATCCAGGGATCAACTTCCTTAATCTACGCGGTGACCAGCGGCCGGATGCGAACGTTTTGAGTAAGGTCCTGAGGGTGCTGATGTACTATGCTAGGCTGATTCGTTACGCCGTGACGGCCAAGCCGAAAATCTTTCACATCCTATGGAACAACAAATTCGAGTCCTTCGATCGAACTTTGCTGATGCTTTACTACAAGCTCGGGAGGAAAAAGCTCGTCCTGACCGCGCATAATGTGAATGCCGGCAGGCGCGACTTTAAAGATACATTCTTCAATCGGCTTACGCTGCGCATCCAATATCGACTGGCCGACCATATCTTCGTTCACACAGAAAACATGAAGCGCGAACTCATGGAGGAGTTTGACGTGAAGGCGAGCCGGGTTACTGTGATCCCGTTCGGGATCAATAATTCTGTTCCGAACACCGGTCTCACGCCGGCCGAGGCAAGGCAGCGAGTGGGCATCCGCGAGGGTGAAAGGACGATTCTCTTTTTCGGCAGAATCAAGCCTTACAAGGGGCTCGAATACCTGATCGCCGCGTTTCGCCAGATCCTCGGCCGGGGTGAAGATTATCGGTTGATCATCGCCGGCAGGCCATTCGACTGCGAAAGATACTGGGCGGCAATCCGGGAATCTATCCGCGAAGACGTGCGGAGTGGGCGGATACTGTTTAGGGCTGACTTCATTCCAGATGACGAGACCGAGCTGTACTTCAAAGCGGCAGACGTTCTTGTGTTGCCCTACAAGGACATCTTTCAGAGCGGCGTCTTGTTTTTGGGGTACAGTTTCGGGCTGCCCGTTCTCGCCGCCGACGTTGGCTCGCTCAAGGTTGAGATCGTGGAGGGCAAGACAGGGTTTGTATTCAGGCCCGAAGATCCGGTTGACTTGGCGAGGGTTATCGAAAGATACTTTGCGAGTGATTTATACCGAGAGTTGAACAACCGCCGGCAGGAGATATGTGATTACGCAACGGAGCGGTATTCCTGGGAGGTGGTCGGTGAGATGACCATGAGCGTATATGCCGGATTGCTTCGCGTGTCCTCGCCAGGGGAGCTATTGAACCGTGAGGCATCGAGCGCTTCACTCGATGTGAAGGCTCCCTTATGAAAACGCCGTGGTTAATCTTGGCCGCGCAGTGCGGTCAATATCACCGGCGGTGCCAGCACAAGTGTTGGCCCCGGCTGACTTCGAAAGGCTGGCCAGGGTCACCGCCCTCGAAAACTGCGTTCCGAAACGGACTCTAGAGACTTCCGATGAACGATCTAAAGGAGAAGGCCATCCGAGGTGGTTTGGCCAGACTCTGCTCCCAAGCGGCGAATTTCGCCTTCCGCTTGGCCTCCCTAATTGTGTTGGCACGCCTGCTGAGCCCCAAAGAATTCGGATTGGTGGGCATGGTGACGGCGTTCACCGGGGTATTGAATCTATTCAGAGATTTCGGCCTCTCATCCGCAGCAGTTCAGCGGGAGACCGTCAGTGAAGGTCAGTTCTCCACATTATTCTGGATCAACCTATTGGTCAGTGTGCTCTTAGGACTGGTGGCACTAACCATGGCCCCGGCCATCGCAGTGTTCTACCACGAGCCGCGCCTTGTTGGTGTGACGGCTGTGTTGGCGGCTGGTTTCGTTTTCAATGGCGCCGGGATACAGCACTCCGCGCTCCTCCAGCGCGAAATGCGTTTTACAGCGTTGGCGGTAATCAGCACCGTCAGTTTGATCGCAGGCACGGGAATCGCCTTTATTGTCGCCAAGGCCGGATATGGATATTGGGCTCTCGTGGCAATGACGGTTACGTTGCCACTCATCACGACGATTCTATTGTGGCTCGTCACGGCGTGGGTTCCCGGCCCGCCACGAAGAGGTTCTGGAATTCGTTCCATGATGCGCTTCGGTGGCACGATCACTTTGAACGGCTTGGTAGCGTACTTGGCTTATAATCTGGAAAAGATTTTGTTAGGACGCTTTTGGGGAGCAGCTGCCATCGGGATCTATGGACGTGCTTACCAGCTCATCAATATTCCGACTGACAATATGAATTCCGCAGTAGGTGAAGTCGCCTTTTCTGCATTGTCGCGAGTTCAAAATGATCCCCACCGCTTCAGGAACTACTTCCTAAAGGGTTACTCTTTGGTGCTATCATTCACGGTCCCTATAACGATTGTGTGTGCACTCTTTGCCGACGACGTGATTCTTGTGTTGCTTGGGCCAATGTGGACAGACGCAACCGCTATATTTCGCCTGCTAGCTCCGACGATTCTTATCTTTGCGATTATTAATCCCATGGGATGGATCTTGTACTCACTGGGATTAGTGAGACGGAGTCTAAATATCGCTCTGGTCTTCGCTCCACTGATCATAGTCGGTTATGTCTTGGGATTGCCGTATGGACCCAAAGGTGTTGCGTTCGCCTATTCGGCCGTGATGACACTGTGGGTGCTTCCACATATTGCGTGGTGTGTACGAGGCACGGTAGTTTCCTTCTGGGACGTCCTTAGCACTGCGGGGCCTCCGCTGGCCATCGGTCTTGTGGCTGGTGGCGTGGCCATTGGGCTACGTTTCTTTTATGGTGGAACGGTTTCTCCGCTCGTTCGGCTCATCCTAGAAAGCGTTGTTGTTCTAGGTACGTTTCTCTTGATAACACTAGTCGGCACGGAACAGAGATCCTTATACCTGGATGTCTTTGGTGGACTAAAAGCTCCGCCCTCAGCTAAAGAGGCAAGCCTGGTTTCTACCTAGCTCAAGATATGAGTCACTTTACTTCTATAGCCGAGTATCGAGTCATCGGCCAGTATCACTTCTGGCCACGACTGGAGGCGCCGGACCCGACTGTTCAAGTCCTACTGGAATCAGTTTGTTGCCAAGGATGCGCGCTTGCAGAAAGCATTGATTACTTCAAAGGTCAGTGGCGGAGACAGTGCGGGCCTCAATGCTTCTGCCCACCTAACCGCGAGGGAATCGCGAAACGACGACCGTTTAGAAAAACTCCCATTTTGATAGCCGTTCACTAGGAAATTGATTCGTAGCCGTACAGTATTCGGATGCATCCACTCGAAAATTAGCAGACCATGGTACCCACTGAACATTTTCAGATCGACCCGATCACCTTAACCCAGCGAGGTAGTAAAGGCGTCGTGGTCGCGCCCAGATCAGGTTTATACGTACTGTTCGTTCTCGCGGTGGTTCTCGGAGCCGGTGCGTATAGCCTCAGAACTTACGGTATATTCAGTTGCCAAGCCTCTGGCTACAGTTCCGATCGATATCTCAGCTACTGCAACGCGACGAGTTACGGTGACTACGACCATGGCGCTATCTGGTTTGGCCTCGAGCCGGCGGCAAACGCCGCCGCTGCGCGCGCGCGAGTGGTCTTTCTCGGGGATAGCCACACGCAGTTCGCTTTCTCCAGCAAGGCAACCGCGGACTGGTTTTCGTCGCTCTCTGAAAGCTACTACCTGCTTGGTTTTTCACACCAGGAGAACTACACATTCGAAGGGCCGCTGCTGCGCAGGCTTCAGCCGAAGGCAAAGGTCTACGTGATTAACATCGACTCGTTTTTTGCGCGATCCGAGACGGCACCCGGCAAAACTGTCATGCGGGATGAGTCAGCCAGGACCTTATATGAGGAGAAGCGGAAGTGGCAAAGCATACATAAGGCGGTTTGCACGACCTTTGAGGCCGTCTGTGCACATGGCGAGGCCATTTTTCGGGCGCGATCCACTGGTGCCTGGCTTGTGAGTGATAACAAGTTCCCGAACAAGCCGGTATCGTATGATGACGATATAGACCAGAATGTGCTCGCATCCTATACAACGTTGGGAGACGAGTTTTTGGCTGGCCTTCACGCGGATCGCGCATGCACGATATTAACGATCGTCCCAACGGTGAAAACTGGTATCGGAACCGCAAAGGGCATCGCCCGAGCGATGGGTTTAAACCTGGTCGTACCGAGGCTGCAAGGGCTCGTCACGTTCGATCAGGTCCATCTCGACCCGAAAAGCGCGGAACGTTGGTCCGCTGCTTTCTTTGAGGAGGCCGGCCCCCAGATTCGGAACTGTCTCGACGAATCGCCGGAATCACGTGTCGCGTATATGCGTCGTGCTAGCGCCGTGAACCATTAAGTAAATATGATAGACTGGCTACCTGTTCCTCAGGACTTCCGGGGTTGTCTTCGCGTAGCCCTGGAACCGTCGACGGATCGTTTAGAGAAGCTTGCCGCACTTGCCCAGCACCGGCTCAGTTATCTCGAAATGATCCAACTCGATCGGGCCCTTGGCCCGGCTTGTGCGGAATCACCTCAGGGGTTCTCGCCGGTTCGGTTGGCGTTGCTCGCTTCCGCAACGGTCGATCATCTCGCGCCAGCGATCCGAGTCGCAGGTTTGCGGAGGCGGTTGCTCATTGATGTCCACGTCGGGCCGTACGGGCAATACCGGCAACTGCTTTTGGACCCGACGTCGTCGCTCCATCGGTTTAACCCGCAGATAGTCTTGCTGTCGCTCACGGCACGCCAGGCGATGGTGTCGGTACCACTGACGGCAACTGTCGCCGACGCGGATGCCGCGATCGTTGGGTTGGTTGATGAGTTGCGCATGCTTTGGCGAAAAGCGCGAGAGACATTCCACGCAACGGTAGTGCAACAGACTTTCTTGAACATCGGGGATTCACTATTTGGCAGTTATGACCGTCTTGTTCCTGGTGCACCGGCCCAACTGATTACGCATCTGAACGAACGGTTGTCACAGGCAGCGGCAGAAGACGGCATTCTGATTTTGGACATAGCTCGAGCCAGTGAACGAGATGGGTTAGACGCCTGGTTTGATGTGACGCGCTGGCTCCAGGCGAAACAGGAAATCGCACCATTGGCTGCGATCGTGTATGGAGACTTACTCGCGAGAGTCATCGCCGCACAGCGGGGATTATCGAAAAAATGTCTCGTCCTCGATCTGGACAATACTCTTTGGGGCGGCGTGATCGGTGACGACGGTCTGGAAGGAATCATTCTGGGAGAGGGAACGGGGACCGGTGAAGCCCACCTTGCCCTGCAGTATTACGCCAAGCGACTGAGAGAGCGTGGCGTGATTCTGGCCGTCTGCTCAAAGAATGACCCTACTATAGCTGAATCGGTCTTTCGTGATCATCCAGAGATGGTCCTGAAACGGAGCGATATCGCAGCATTCGTCGCAAACTGGGACGACAAGGCCACCAACCTGCGGCGAATCGCTGAGCAGTTGAATATCGGAATCGATAGTCTGGTCCTTGTGGACGACAATCCCGCGGAGCGAGCGCGCATTCGACAGAGCCTTCCCATGGTAGCTGTCCCCGAGTTGCCCGCCGACGCCGCTCAATACGTCCGGTGTATAGCGGATGCTGGCTACTTCGAATCTGTCGCTTTCACAGCCGACGACTCTCGTCGCGGAGAGCAATACTCGGCCGATGCGGCACGAGAGGCCTTTCTCGGGTTGTCGCAGAGCCTCGACGACTTTCTGCGCGGACTCGAGATGTCGGTGACCTTCGGGCCCTTCCGAACCGTCGACATGACGCGCGTAGTTCAGTTGATCGGAAAAACTAATCAGTTTAATCCGACGACACGACGTCACTCCATGGAAGATGTGGCGAGGTTCGGCGCCATCGATGGATGTCTCACGCTGCAATTCCGTCTCGTCGACAAGTTCGGCGACAACGGTCTAGTCAGCGCCATGATTCTATTTCCAGACCCAAGCGCGCCCCATTTGCTGGAGATCGATACGTGGGTCATGAGCTGCCGAGTATTCGGCCGAGAGCTGGAGCGGGAAGCGATGAATATCGCCGTCGAGACTGCGCGTTGCATGCGTGTACGCGCGTTTCGCGCCAACTACATACCGACGCCTAAAAACGATGTCGTCCGCGAGTTGTACCCGGCGCTCGGCTTCACGCTCGCGGAAGAAGGCACGTCGCGTGACGGCGCGACGCGGTGGCTGTTGCAGTTGTCCGACTACGTGCCTTACCCAACTCATATCGCAAGGAAACAGGAGCAGGATGACGGCTCAAGACATAGTGAACGAATTGACGCGGATTCTCCGCGACCTTTTGTCGGACGATTCAATCGTGCTAACCATGGAGACCAAGCGTGATGAAGTGCCCAATTGGGACTCTTTCGCGTACATCAGCTTCATTGTCGCAGTCGAGAGTACATTTCGAGTGAAGTTTACTGTTGCTGAAGTTGAGTCGTTTCCAAACGTCGGTGCAATTGCGCAAAGGACTAGCGCACTTCTACTCACGCGCTAGGGTCACCTAAGGTAAGGAGCGAATTGGCGAATGTTGTTCAATTCTTTTGAATTCATTTATGCCTTCCTGCCCGTGGTAGTGGCTGTATTTTTTGCGCTCGGCAGGGCTTCTCGCGTGTGGGCGCTGCGCTGGCTAATTGGCGCGTCGTTGTTCTTCTACGCGTGCTGGAGGCCGTTGAATGTGCTGATCATCGCACCGTCGGTGCTGATCAATTTCGTGTTGGCGCGCCTGCTGCAGCGGCTAGGCAAGCAAGGGAGCCGGGGCAGAGCCCGGGCTGTTCTATTAGTCGGCATCGCGTTCAACGTGGCATTTCTCGGCTACTTCAAATACTCGAATTTTCTGGTAGGCGCCTTCAATGATGCGTTCGGCACGCAGATGATTCTGGCGCAGGTGGTGTTGCCGCTGGGAATATCTTTCATTACGTTTCAAAAGATCGCTTTTTTGATTGACGTTCACTCGGGCCGAGTTGAAGCGTTCACGCTGCAGGACTATTGCTTGTTCGTTCTCTTCTTTCCGCAGCTTATCGCCGGTCCTATTGTGCACTATCGCGAAATGATGCCGCAATTCCACCGCGTGTCGTGCCGGTTCGATCGGGGTAACGTGTCCGTTGGTTTGACGTTGTTGGCGTTCGGGCTATTCAAGAAGGTGTTTCTTGCCGATAACATCGCACACGTTGTGATGCCCATCTATCAGCAGGCCGCGTCGGGCGGTAGGATCGGTTTGTTGCCTGGCTGGATTGCAGCGATTGGCTTCACGCTCCAGATCTATTTTGACTTTTCAGGATACACCGACATGGCACTCGGCATTGCTCGGTTGTTCGGAGTCCAACTGCCACCAAACTTTAACTCGCCCCTTCGGGCTTCGAGCATCATCGATTTCTGGCAGCGATGGCACATGACATTGACGCGCTTCCTGACGGCGTATATCTACAATCCGTTGACACTTTGGTTGACGCGGCGGCGCGCCGCCAGAGGCCTCCCAGCTTTCGCCGGGCGGCATAAGAGCCCTGGAGCATTCATTGAGCTGTTGATGTTTCCAATTTTGTTGACGATGCTAGTATCGGGAA
>JASHOO010000149.1 GCA_030041035.1 Bryobacteraceae bacterium
GGTAGCTGCGCCTCCGGGTGCGCCGGATTGAATAGGCTGTGACGGTGGAGCGTGCCGAGGCAGTATGCTGCGAGAGGACACGGCTGCAGTTACGGCCCTTTGCCCATTGGTGCGTATGCCCCTACGGTAGCATGGCCCCAGGCAGGCGATTGAACATTGGCGAGGCTCTTGGAGCACTCCCCTAGGCCAGAATCCACCTACCGGCCGACCTGGGCTGTCGTGTTCGGAAAGGCGGAGAAGATGCAGGACAAGCGCAAGGTTAACGCTGGCAGTTCGAAACAGATCGCAGGGCTGCCGGTAGTTCGGCACAGGGTAGCGGGGATTGATCTAGGGAGCGAACGACATTGGGTGTGCGCCCCGACGGGAGAGGGAAGCGGTCGAGACGTGGCCGATTTCGGGGCTACGACTTGCGAGCTGATCCGGATGGCGCAGTGGCTCCAGGCGCGAAAGGTAGAGTCGGTAGCGATGGAGAGCACCGGCGTCTACTGGATCGCACCGCATGAGGTATTGGAGGCGGAGGGATTGGAGGTAATGCTGGTAGACACGCGACAGTTAGCCCGAGTGCCAGGGCGCGACAAGAAGTCAGATCCGTTCGACTGTGAATGGATTCAGAGGCTGCACAGTTGCGGATTGTTGATGGGCTCGTTCCGGCCGAAGGAAGCCGTGTGCATGCTGCGGACCTTGGTGCGGGACAAAGGAAACTTGGTGGCGGAGGCAGGCGATTGGTTGCGAAGGATGCAGAAGAGCCTGGACCAGATGAACGTGCGCGTGCACCGGGCAGTATCGGACATCGATGGAGTAACCGGGATGGCCATCCTGCGGGCGATCGTCGACGGAGAGCGGGACGCGCGGCAATTGGCGAAACTACGGAACTGGCGCTGCCACAAAAGCGAAGAGGAGATTGCCGAGCAATTGAAGGGACACTGGCGGGAGGATCACCTGTTCAGCCTGCGGCAGGGATTGAAGATGTACGACGCCATCCAGGAGCTGATCACCGACTATGAGAAGGAAATCCTGCAGAAGCTGGCGAAGATGGAGCGTGAGGAGTGCCGGGGCCAAGAAGTGCCGAAGTCGAAGAACCCACAGAAAGGGCGAGCGATCCAGAGCCAAGGAGCAGAGCCGATGCGCCAGGCTTTGTACCGGATGAGCGGAGTGGATCTGACGGGGATCGACGCGATCGGGGTGGAAACGGTCCAGGTTGTACTCAGCGAATACGGGCCAGATTTGAGCCGTTTTCCAAGCGAGAAGCAGTTCGTGTCGCATGTAACGCTGGTGCCGCACAAGCCAACGAGCGCAGGCAAACCGGTGAAAAAGAAAAAGCGGAACAGCGCGAGCACTCGGGTGGCCGCGGCGCTGCGGATGGCCGCTTCATCGCTGCGCCATAGCGAGACCGCGTTAGGGGCGTACTATCGTCAGATTGCGCGCCGGGTCGCAGGAGATGTGGCGGTATTTGCCACTGCCAGGAAACTGGCCATCATCATTTACCGCCTGCTGCGGTGGGGGCAGCCGTATGTGGACGAGGGTGCGCAGACATACGAACAGCGATACCGGGAGAATCGTATCAAAACTCTGACGGCCAGGGCCAAAGAACTCGGCTATCAACTCACACCGACCGCCTAAGCCATCCGCCACCGAGAGAGGACGTCACAGGCCAGGGGCTAGTGGATGACGGTTGCTTTGAAGGTTTGAGCCGCCGGTGTCACCGTTGCTCCGGATAGGTTGCAAAGCTGCACGGTAATTGTGTTTGCGGCACTCGCGAGCATGGTTCCGGTGAGCCCTGTGGCCAGCGTGGCCGGCCAGCCGGGCGCAATCGAGTCCCCCGGATTTGCTCCATTTAGCGAAAATGTCGATTGCGCGCACGCCGCCTGCGCGATCGCACCAAAACTCAATGACGCCGACCCCATGAGAAATGCCGGTGAAGCGGTTCCTCCCGTTGCATTTACCGCACACGACCCGGACTGCGCCGCAGCGAAGTTGACGGTCAGAGTATTGGCGTTGGTCATGGTGGCCGACTTCGGAAGAATCCACAGCGGCGGCGTGCTGTTGTCGAAACAATCAAACACGATGCTGGTCGAGTTCAAATTGTGGGCCAACGTGACCGAAGTGGCGCTGCTGAAGGCCTGCTGAAAGTTCGGCGTTGAGCCTGCTCCGTCCGCGTTCACCACACATGAGCCGGTTTGCGCCGACGCGAAAGTAACGGTTAAGGTGTTCGCGTTGGTAAGCGCTACCGATTGCGGCAGGATCCACAGCGGCGGCGTGCTGTTGTCGAAACAATTAAAAACGATGCTGGTCGAGTTCAGATTGTGGGCCAACGTCACCGAAGTGGCGCTGGTGAACGATTGCTGAAAGTTCGGCCCGCCCCCGCAGGCCGCGCCGCCATCGACGACATTGCCGTTGGCGTCAAACCGGGCACAATCCCCCGAGTTGGTGTTGCCCATGACGGTCCCCATCTTGGCCCAGTTGTTGGTGGAAGAACAGGTGTACAGAGCGCCGCTGCTCAGGTAAAACATCTCCCCGGCTGAGCAGGTGCTTGGAAGGGTCGCGGCGCTGCGGGCCGGTTTGGTGAGCGACGCCCCGGTGAAGTCGACCGACTTGCTTTGGGTCCGCAGGTCCACTTTGGTCTGCGCCAGCGCGCCGCACCACCCGGCTGCGAGCAGCCAACCAACCAGGAACGAGTGAACCTTCATTCACCCGATTGTAGGAACGGGCTCCTCGGCCGGCGGGGGCCGCGCGCGCTTAAGTCGCTGAAGAGAAAACGACTATAAGATCGGCCGAGTTGTGAACGCGATGCGAGATATCATTGTCCGATGGATTTACGCAAATCACTCGTCATCACGTTGTGGCTCAGCGGTTTGGCGGCAGCGGCGCCGGCTCCAAAAGTGGAACTGTTGTGGCCGGGCGGGGCGCCGGGGGCGTTGGGCAATGACGATACTGACCGGCCGGCCCTGACGATCTACCTGCCGCCAGCGAACGGGGTGCAAAGCGGCGTGGTGGTTTGTCCGGGCGGTAGCTACGGCATGCTCGCAGTGGACCATGAGGGCAAGCAGATTGCCGATTGGCTGAATGCGCGAGGCATCGCGGCATTTGTTCTGCGGTACCGGCTGGGCCCGCGCTATCACCATCCGATTGAGCTGGGTGATGCTCAGCGCGCGCTGCGGTTCGTGCGCTATCACGCCGCCGAGTACGGCGTGGCGGCGGACAAGATCGGGATTTGGGGATTTTCGGCGGGCGGCCATCTGGCCTCCAGCGCGGGAACACACTTCGACTCCGGCAACCCGGGTGCGGAGGATGCGATCGACCGCGTGAGTTCGCGGCCCGATTTCATGATTCTGGCTTATCCGGTCATTTCGTTCATGACGCCGTATGTGCATCGGGGATCGATGCGGAACCTGCTGGGCGACAATCCCGATCCGCAGCTTGTGGCGAGCCTTTCGAACGAGACGCAGGTGACAGCGCAAACACCGCCCACTTTCCTGTTCCATACCACGACGGATGCCAGCGTTCCCGTAGAGAACAGCGTGCTGTTCTATCTGGCGCTGCGCAAGGCGGGCGTGCCGGCGGAGATGCATATCTACGAGCAAGGGCCGCACGGCGTGGGACTGGCGCTGTTTGACCCGATTCTTTCGGCGTGGTCGAGGCAGCTTGAACCCTGGATGCGGCTGCACGGGTGGGTCAAATGACGAGATGGAGGGACTAGAGTGTACGCCGGGCTCGCGGCGGCGGTTCTCGCGTTGCACCTGCTGTGGATTTTGTGGGTCATGTTTGGGTGGGTGCTGACGCGGGGACGGCCGGTGCTGACGGCGGTGCATGTCGCGTCGCTGGTTTGGGGCATTATTGCGGAGCTGGGACCGTGGCCGTGTCCACTCACTCTCGCGGAGCAGTGGCTTGAGCAGCGAGCCGGCTCCGGAGGCTACCAGGGAGGGTTTCTGGTGCACTACCTGGACAGGATCGTTTATCCGGATTTGCCGGAGGCCGTAGTCGGGTGGACCGGCGCAGCGGTGTGCGTGGTGATTCTGGGGGTGTATGGGCGGCGGCTCGTGAAGTGGCGCCGACGCACGTAGGCCGCTGCCTGCGGGCGCGGCTGAGAAACCTACTTGCGGCCGGCTGCCTCCACGGTGTGGGTGGGATCGGCGCCTTGCCAGGTGACGTCCGCGGTGGGGCCATAGGTGGAGGGAACCTGTCGATCGAGCAGGCGCAGGTAGACGGTTAATTGCGTGCGGTGATGGGCCGTATGCAGGATGCGGCGCCAGAAGATCCAGATTCGCTCGCGCTC
>JASHOO010000150.1 GCA_030041035.1 Bryobacteraceae bacterium
GGTGGTGGACGATGATACAGCAGTTCGGGAGGAGCGTAACTTCTGTCACCGGCGATTGTCAGGGCCTCATGTGGCGCGTTGTACCCCTTCACGGCAGCCCGGCCCAAGTCCGCTAATTTGGAGTCTTCACTGCCGAAGAGCAGGACGTTGGAGGGCTTTAGGTCCTGATGGGCGATGCTTTGACTGTGTAGTTGCTTAAGCCCAGTCGCGATCTGATGGAGAACCCGGAGCCGCCAAGCTAGTTCGATCTTATTGGCAGAAACCACGTGCTGTCGCACATCGCCATCCGCAAGTTCGAACACGAGGTACAGTACAAGATCGTTGGGTGATGACCCGAGCTTGCCGTCATCGATGGCCCTCACTATTCGATTTAGCCTCTTATCGCGGCACGTCACTAAGAGGTCGCGTTCGAATACGTAGGTATCAGTTATAGCCTTTATCTGAAGGGCCGGATCCGGACCCGCAGCAGCATCCGAATAGTCCAGTGCTTTCAAAAAAGCCCTCTTGCCCGAGGAAGACTCGACGATGTACCCATGCGAAAACCTACCGCCGGTAGCACCGGGCTTCCGAGGAACTTCAGCGATTACCGTCCAGCCGTTAGGAATCACTGCTCCAAGCAATCGTTTTGCGGGTCCGACAGCGGTTGCGGCCATATCCGATACCCTCCCTCAGCTACACCCGCTCGTTCCCCCGCAGTTTCCACACTTATAGCAGCTACCGTTCCGCGTCATGATCGAGCCGCATTCGGCGCAGACGGGGGCGTCGGAAACTTGCGCGGGGAATGGGAGGGCTTGCTGCGGGTCCTGCTCGGTCGGGCGCAGTGCATTCGCGTCGCCGACTTCCACCGGCGGGGCGGCTTCGGCGCCCAGGAACTTCAGCGCCATCCAGCGGAAGATGTAATCGGGGATCGATTTCGCGTAGGGCACCTGCGGGTTGCCCGTCCAGCCGCTGGGCTCGAAGCGCACGTGCGCGAACTTATCCACCAGGAATTTCAGCGGCACGCCGTATTGCAGGCAGTAACTGATCGAAGTGGAGAAGCTGTCCATCAGGCCGGAGATGGTCGAGCCTTCCTTGGCCATGGTCACGAAAATCTCACCGGGCGTTCCGTCTTCGTACATGCCGACCGTGATGTAGCCCTCGTGGCCGCCGACGGAAAACTTGTGCGTGATGGAAGCGCGCTCATCGGGCAGCTTGCGCCGCACCGGCCGGAAGACCACTTTCTCGACGACCTTCTCCACCGTCGCCGGCGCCGGCGCCACCACCGCCACAGCTTTCTTCTCGCCCTTGCCCGAGCCCGAACTCAGCGGCTGCACGCGCTTTGAGTTGTCGCGATAAATCGCCACGGCCTTGAGCCCGATCTTCCAGCTCTCGGTGTAGGCTTCCATGATTTCCTCGACCGTCGCCTCTTCGGGCATGTTGATGGTTTTGGAAATCGCGCCGGAGATGAACGGCTGCACCGCCGCCATCATGCGCACGTGGCCCATGTAATGAATTGAGCGCGTGCCGTTCTGCGGCCGGAAGCTGCAATCGAACACCGCCAGATGCTCGGGCTTGAGTCCCGGCGCTCCTTCGATGGTCCCGGTCGCATCGATGTGGGTGACGATCTGCTCCACCTGCTCCGGTGTGTAGCCGAGCTTGATGAGCGCCTGCGGCACGGTGTTGTTGACGATCTTGATCACGCCGCCGCCGACCAGCTTCTTGTACTTCACGAGCGCCAGATCCGGCTCGATGCCCGTCGTGTCGCAATCCATCATGAAGCCGATGGTGCCTGTGGGCGCGATCACCGTGACCTGCCCGTTGCGGTAACCGGCGGTGCGGCCCGTTTCGTAAGCCTGGTCCCAGCAGTCTTTCGCGCCCTGATAGAGATCGATCGGGATGTTGCCGCGCGTGATGCGGCTCACCGACTCGCGATGCATGCGGATCACGTCGAGAAACGGCTGCTCGTTCTTTGCGTAGCCGGGGAACGGACCGATAGCGCTCGCGACGCGCGCGCTGGTCAGATAGCCCTGGCCGCACATGATGGCGGTGATGGCGCCGGCGTAATCGCGGCCCTGGTCGCTGTCGTAGGGAATGCCGAACGACATCAGCAGGGCGCCCAGGTTGGCGAAGCCGAGGCCGAGCGGCCGGTAGTTGTGCGAGTTCTCACCGATCTTCTCGGTCGGATAGCTGGCATTATCGACGATGATCTCCTGCGCCATGATCATGGTGTCGCAGGCGTGGCGGAAACCCTGGACGTCGAACTGGCCGCCCGGCGTCACGAACTTCATCAGGTTCAGAGAAGACAGGTTGCAGGCCGAATCATCGAGGAACATGTATTCCGAGCAGGGATTCGAAGCGTTGATGCGCGCCGTGTTCTTGCACGGGTGCCAGCGGTTCACCGTGGTATCGAACTGCATGCCGGGATCGCCGCACTGGTGCGTGGCTTCGGCGATATTGCGCATCAGGTCGCGCGCCTTGTAGCGCTTCATGGGCTGGCCGGAGACCACGGATTTGGTCCACCACTCGCCGTCATTGACGACAGCTTCCATGAAGTCGTCGGTGGCGCGCACGGAGTTGTTGGCGTTCTGGAAAAAGATGGAGCTGTAGGCTTCGCCATCGAGCGAGGAATCGTAACCGTTCTCGACCAGCGTGTGCGCCTTCTTCTCTTCCTTGGCCTTGCACCAGATGAAGCCTTCGATGTCGGGGTGGTCGGCGTTGAGGATCACCATTTTGGCGGCGCGGCGCGTCTTGCCGCCGGATTTGATGACGCCCGCGAACGCATCGAATCCCTTCATGAATGAAAGCGGGCCCGATGCGCGTCCGCCGCCCGAGAGAATCCCATTCTCCTCGCGCAGCGTCGAGAGATTCGAGCCGGTTCCCGACCCCCACTTGAACAGCATGCCCTCGGTTTTGGCGAGATCGAGGATAGATTCGAGCGAATCCTTCACCGACACGATGAAGCACGCCGAGCACTGCGGCCGCGTCTCGCCCGAGAGCTTGATGACGCTTTCGGTGACCTTGTCCCACACCCAGCCGTAGCCGCGCGCCTCCTTGACGCCGACGTTGAACCAGACGGGTGAATTGAAGCAGGCCTTCTGGTGGAGCATGAGGTGCGCCAGCTCGCCGCGGAAGTTCTCGGCGTCCTCGGCGGTCGAGAAGTAGCCGTCGCGCTTGCCCCAGTCGGCGATGGTATCCACCACGCGATGCACCAGGTCGCGGACGCTGGTTTCGCGCTCCGGCGTGCCCAGCTTGCCGTGGAAGTACTTGCTGGCCACGATGTTGGTGGCGGTCTGCGACCAGTCCGCCGGCACCTCGACGTCACGCTGCTCGAAGATGACCGAGCCTTTATCGTTGCCGATGGAGGCGGTCCGCGTCTCCCATACGACGTCGTCGTAGGGCGTCTTTCCCGGCTCGAGCTTGGCCGTAAAGTGGCGTGGAAACTGGACGCCCGTGCGTGTTCGTTTGTTTTCTTGGGCTTTCAATGACTCTATTTTGGCATCAAGTGCGATTGCCGGCTGGGCCATCTGGCGGTTCTCCTTTTGGGGTGTGCTCTGTAGCGCATTTGGAATAATGCCCCAACATATAGTGGCCCGTCAAGAATTATATCTATATAAGGTGCTATACTTTACGATAGCACAAAATCAGGTGACGTACTGGTGGGCCGCCGGGGTCGCCCGGAACGGCCCTGATTTGGGTGCCTTGTGAGGGCATATCTGTGCGCCTTACCATAGGTAAGGATGCCAATCGCCACGATCACGAGCAAAGGACAGGTCACCATACCGCTGGAAGTGCGAGAGCGTTTGCGGCTGAAAGCGGGTGACCGGATCGACTTCCGGATTGATGCAAAGGGCGAAGTGACCCTGGCCTCGAAGCGGGTTCCGTTCGAAGAGATCCAGGGCATGCTGCGCATCCGGAATCAGAAAGCCGTGTCCGTCCGCGAGATGGACGACGCGATCGCGCGTGCTGTTCAACAGCGGTGGAAACGGGCCCGCCGCAACGCGAAATGACGGGCCTGGATACCAACGTCCTGGTGCGATTTCTCGTGGAAGATGACGAGGCGCAAACGGCCCGTGTTCATCGGTTTCTGAAATCGTCGCGGAACGCGGGTGAGCCCGTCTTTGTGTCCACGGTTGTTTTGTGCGAGACCTGCTGGGTCCTTCACTCTGCATACGCTAAGTCCAAAAGAGAGCTCCTGGAAGCCATCGAGAAACTCTTGAGCGCCGACGTGTTCGTGCTCGAGGAAGCCGACTCGGTGCAGCGCGCACTGGAGCTATCTCGCATGGGCAAGGCGGACTTTCCCGATTACCTGATCGGCGAGCTGCACCTCGCGAAGAAGTGCCGGACGACGGTCACCTTTGACCGGTCGTTGGGTGGGGCGGCAGCGTTTTCGATCCTCTAAACCCCTAATCGAACTCGACGGACTTGGCCAGCTTGACGGCGGGGTTCTCGCGGAGCTGGGCGAGCACTTTCTCGGGGACGGCGGCGTCGGTGGAAACGACGGCGACGGCTTCGAGCGGCTCGCCGGGGCGGGTGGGTTCGTCGCGGCGGCCGAGCGAGAAGTTGGCGATGTTGATCTGGCTCTTGCCGAGGATGGTGCCGACGTGGCCGATGACGCCGGGCACGTCGTGGTTCTTCATGAACACGAGATGGCCGGCGAGCGTGGCTTCGCAGTAGATGCCGTCGACCTGGAGCAGGCGCGGGCGGTTGAGCAGCACGGCGCCTTCGACCACGGTTGTGGCGGAATCGGTTTCGAGCTCGAGGCGGACGGAATCGGTGTGGACGGAGCGGCGGTCGTGGTGCTCGCCGACGTTCCAGCCGCGCTCGGAGGCGATCTGCATGGCGTTGATCAGATTGGCGCGCTGGCCGAGGGAACGTTTGAGCACGCCGGCGACGCCGGCGTTGCGGACGACGTGGGTGTTGTTGCCGGCGAGGTGGCCGAGATAAGTGAGGCGGACGGCCTTGGGGTGCCCCGAGGCGACATGCGCGGCGAAGACGCCGAGGCGCTCGGCGACATCGATGTAGGGACCGAGTGTGCGGTACTGCTCGGGCGAAAGCGCGGGCATGTTGACGGCATTGATGGCGACGCCGTTTTTCAGATACTCGACGAGCTGCTCGGCGATGCGTAAGCCGACGATTTCCTGGGCTTCTTCGGTGGAGCCGCCGATGTGCGGGGTCGCCAGGACGGAATCGACCGTGAACAGCGGAAAACCGGCGGGCGGAGGCTCGGCGGAGAAAACGTCGAGCGCGGCGCCGGCGACTATGCCGGAGGCGATGGCTTGGCGCAGGGCATCTTCATCGACCAGCTCGCCGCGGGCGATGTTCACGATGCGTACGCCGGGCTTCATTTTGGCGAAGGCTTCGCGCGAGAGCATGCGCTCGGTTTCGGGAGTGAGCGAGACGTGGAGGGTGATGTAGTCGCTGGCGGCGTAGAGCTCATCGAGCGAGACCAGCTCGACGCCGAGGTCCTGCGCGATTTGGGAGGTGACGTAGGGATCGCGGGCCAGGATGCGCATTTCAAAGGCGCGCGCGCGTTTCACCACCTCGCGGCCGATGCTGCCGAGGCCGATGATGCCGAGGGTTTTGCCGCGCAGCTCGCTGCCCAGGAACTTCTTTTTTTCCCACTTGCCAGAGCGCGTGGAAGCATTCGCCGGCGCGATGTGGCGCGCCATGGCGAGCATGACGGCAAGAGCGTGCTCGGCGACGGAGACGGCGTTACCGCCGGGCGTGTTCATAACGAGGACGCCGGCAGCGGTGGCGGCGGGGAGATCGACATTATCGACGCCGACGCCGGCGCGGCCGATCACGCGGAGCTTGGGCGCTTTGGCGAGCACATCGGCGGTGACCTGGACGGCGCTGCGCACGACCAGCGCGTCGGCCGTCGCGAGGTGCTGGGCGTACTCCTTGGGAGTGGAGACGATGGTGTTCCAGTCCTTTTGAGACTTCAAGAGTTCGAGTCCGGCGGCGGAGACCGGCTCGGCGATGAGAATGTTCATGTCGCTCGTAACGCTAGACGCCGACCTGCTGGCCGATGGCGACGTCGGCGTAGAGATTTTCAACGGCAGCCACGCCGGAACCGAACTTCACTGCGTGACCGTTAGCGTGCAGGATGATTTCGAGACCGGCGATGACGCCGAACAGGTCGGCAAAATCGAAATAGCCGAGGTGCGCGATGCGGAAGATCTGGCCTTTCATCGAGCCCTGGCCGTTGGCGATGATGGCGCCGAAACGCTTGCGGAATTCCTTGACGATGACCCCGGAATCCATGCCGCGCGGGGCTTTGACGGCGGTGACTGAAGCGCCGGGCGAGCCAGCGGCGAACAGTTCGAGACCCAGTTCCTGGAC
>JASHOO010000151.1 GCA_030041035.1 Bryobacteraceae bacterium
GCCGCCCGTCGAGCTCGTTGACGTGCACGTGGCGGATCAGTCCATAATGCCGTTCGAGCAAAACTGCGTGCGGCGTGTGCTCATCGATCGCGTTGTGCGTGTCGAACATGGTACGCACGCCGGGGCTGTTGATTTCGTGAACAATGGCGGCCGCTTCCTCGAGCGTCTGCACCACGTCACATTGCCCTCGGGGCAGGGCCTCCACCAGAATCGTGACTCCGCGCTCAGCGGCATGGGGAGCGACTCCCGCCAGCCCTTCCACGAAGTGGCGCGTCGCCTCTTCCCGGTTCAGTCCGTCGGTGGTGGCGCGCTGCCGGGGTGAGCCGAACACCATGACGCCGCCCGGCCCTAGATCGGCGCAGAGGTCGATTAGGTTCCGGATGTGCCGCCAGCTTTTGGCGCGCAATGCGGCAACGGGAGTCGTAACGTGCAGCCCCTTCGGACTCACCATGAGCCAATGCAGTCCGGCGAAGCACAACCCCTCTGATTCGAGAATAGAGCGGTATTCGCTCCGCTGCGACGCCGGGATGGCAGCCGGGTCCTCGGCCAGCGTAAACGGTGCAATCTCGATGCCACCGTAGCCGGCTTTGCGAATCGCGCGGCAGGCGCCCGCGAACGCAAACTTCTCGAACGCTTCGTTGCAGATTGCGTGGCGAAACTGATAGGCCATGCCAAGACCTTTCAGTGTAGCGGGTTTTGAAAAAATGCACACGTGAGTGCGCCCGACGGGGCGCGCGACATGAAAGTGGGCCATGCGCCACTTTCGTTTTTTGTGGCATCTAACCTAGCGTATTGATACGCTAGGTAATGGAGGTAGCCCATGTCCGAAGCTTTACCTGCCCTGGAGTCGCATCGTACGGCCATTCAGCGTCAGATCGCACAGTTGGGGGATATGCGCTCTGGCTCCATCAGCACCACTGGCGGTCAGTGCGGAAACCCCCGTTGCCACTGCCATCAGAAGGATGACCCCGGCCATGGCCCGTTCTATCGTCTTACCCGTAAAGTCGATGGCAAGACGGTGACCGAGACGTTTTCCACTCCTGCGGCCCTGCGCAAAGCCCAAAACGAGGTTGCTGAATGTCACCGGTTCCGGCAACTCAGCAGCGATCTGCTGGAAGTGAACGAGAAGATATGCCGCGCGCGCCCGATCGAGGACATGCTGACGCCGGAGGAAAAAAAACGGCCGCGGCGATCCAGGACGAAATCGCGCGCGAAATAACCGCGCTCCTGGCGCGCATTTTCGCCGAGCGCAAGCAAACTGGCAAGACGGACCTGGAGGCGGTGGAACTGGCTCTGCGCGCGGCGCTGCATCGAGCCGGAGCCGCCGCCCTCGGTCCGCTATTGCAGTTCCCAGAGCCGACCCAGGAACAGCGTCTGGTTCCATGTTCCTGTGGCCGGCAAGCACATTATCGGGAACAACGCTCGCGGCGCATTCTGACGGCCCTCGGCGAGGTGGACATCACGCGCCCCTGGTATCTGTGCCCGCATTGCCATCAAGGACAGTTTCCCGCTGACCACGAACTGGATATCAAGAACACTGACTGCTCGCCGGGCGTGCGGCGCATGCAAGCCCTGGTCGGTCAGGCGGCGCCATTCGATCACGGCCGCGCGCAGATGAAGCTTCTGGCCGGTTTGGAAGTGACCACCAAAGCAGTAGAGCGCACTGCGGAGGCCATTGGCACCGATATCGCCCAGCGACAACAGCAAGAGATTGGCCGCGCCATCCAACTGGATTTGCCAATAGTGATTGGTGAGCCGATACCCATCCTCTATGTGCAGATGGATGGCACCGGAGTGCCAGTGGTGAAGAAAGAGTCCGAGGGGCGCAAGGGCAGGATCGACGGACAACCCGCGCATACCCGCGAAGCCAAGTTGGGATGCGTGTTCACCCAGACCGCCTGGGATGAAGAAGGCTTTGCTATACGGGATCCCGACTCCACTACTTACACCGGGGCCATCGAAACCGCCGAAGAGTTTGGCAAACGGCTCTATGCGGAGGCTTTGAACCGCGGCTGGAGCCGCGCGCTGAAGAAGGTCGTCATCGGCGATGGAGCCGAATGGATTTGGAATCTGGCGGACCCCTATTTTCCGGGCGCGATTCAGATTGTCGATCTCTACCATGCGCGGCAGCACCTCTGGGAGTTGGCGCGCAAGCTGTTTCCCAACGCCGAAGCCAACCAGAAGGCCTGGATCAAGCTTCACCAAAAGCGCCTGCTCGACAAAGGCAACATCGAAAAGCTGGTGACCTCGCTTCGATCCATCCCCTCCACCAATCCTGAAGTCACCGAGAAGATCCGCACCGAGGCGGATTACTTCCAGAGGAATGCGGAACGGATGCGATATCCCAAGTTTCGTCGGCAGCACTTGTTCGTCGGCTCAGGTGTTATCGAAGCTGGCTGCAAGACCGTGATTGGTTCCCGGCTCAAAAGGTCCGGGATGTTCTGGACGCTCCGCGGAGCCAATGCCATCCTCACCCTCCGCTGTTGTCACCTCAACGGCCGGTTTGAAGACTACTGGGAGGCACGCCGTGCTGCCTGACCTCCACTTCTACGTCGCACACCCCTGCCGAGTTACAAAGCAATGCGCCCGGCAGCGTCTGGACCAAGAAGGCCATACCCTGGCTAGCCCTGGCTAGCCCACTGATACCGCCGCCTCAGTGATGATTCGTGTGCGGGCCCCGAAGAATGATCGTCACCGGCTGGTGCGGACGGTGATGATGCGTCAGCACCGTGGTCATCACTCGATCGGCCCACGCGCGATTCACCAGTTGCTGAACCTCTGGCTCGCGGCTTTCAAAACGTTGCTCGCCGCCATTGAGATCCTCCAGCAGGAACCCCTCGAAGTCCCCGAATCGGTCGTAGACCATTCCAGCCACCTTGCCGGTGAAACGCTCTTCTTCCCGCTCCTCTTCCCGCCGTAGCAGTTTGAGCAGTGCTTTTCCCTTGACGCTGCCCAGACCCGTGCAAGCGTCCCACCCCGGCACGGATGTGTACCCGGGTGCCGGGCCGGCGGCGTTGTTGCGTCCGTCCGCGATGTCGCGAAACACGCCCGCCGCTCGGTGAGAATAGAGTATCGGGTTGATATACCCGACGCGCTCGTCCAGCCACGCGTTGATGACGGCGAGGAGTCCGGCGTAGAGCGGCGCCGTCTCGCTGGTGCCCCACCATCCCGGAGAGCTTACTCCGCCCAGCACGATCTCGTACCCGTTGGCGTAACCGGCGATATCCGGCACGCCTCGGCCTTTTCGATGTCCCGGGTTGATGGACAGCGGAACATGAGCGTGCCGCTGCCAGTGCGGCAGATCAAAGACGTCGCTAATCCCGCCTCCCGTAATGCCGTTGTCGCTCCATGTCACCTCAGTAAAGGACAATCCCGAAACATTTCCGATGGTGGTTCCGCCGCACGAAATCACCCATGGATCCGATTCCGGATAGTAGACGTGCGCTTTACCGTCATACACCTGGCAGTTGGAGCCGTCGTCGCCCGATGCCACCAGTACCGTCATCCCGAACATCGCCGCTTCCTGGAAAGTGGTGCTCACCGCGTGCATCGCGGCCGCCGTCCAGCTCAGGTGGTCCAAGCTGTCGAATTCCGCCCAATCCCAGCTAATCGACAGGACCGATGGCCGCCGTTCACCGGGATGAGGATGTACGGCCCGCTTGACCGCCAGGACCCACCCGTTTTCGTCCCAGGTGGTGAAGTAGACCGCGATGTGCGCCCCCTGAGCCACCGAACCGGAGACCTCTATATCCAGCGCTACTTCAGGGTCTCCCGGGCCCCCCGGCGAGTTCGTCGCGCCGTTCACACCGATATCGGTCAACGACGGTGTGACATACCCCGGACCGATGCCGAGCGCTGTCGTAAAGTACGAATTGATGTCGCTCGGAAGATAGCCGCACGTGCCCGCCAGCGGATCGCTGAACTCCAGTAAGCCGATGGTCTCTTTGCCGATGTGCTTCGGCGGCTTCGGGAAGTCGTAGAGTTCTGCCACCTGCGGAGGCGTAAGCGGCGTGATCACCGGCAGCGGCACAATGGAACGCCGCGCCATGCGCCGGTTGTCGAGACCGAAGACGCCCTCCACAATCGGGGCGATATCGGCCGGCAGGTGTACGTCGCCCTCATGGCCCCGGTACGTCTCGGCCTGCCGCTTGGCGGGCTTCGGCCTGCCCTCCGGCCGCTTGCTCTCTTCCCTGGGATCGGGCTCAACTTCGTAGCGCCCCAATTCAACCGCAAAGGCCTCGTTGATATCCGCAACCTTGCCGGCCGCGATCACAATCCTCTGAGCGGAGTCCTTCTCGACCACCTTGAGGCCATGCTTGACGGCAAATTCGGCGACACGATCCAGATCTGCCGGATCAGCTCCGTATTGAGCCGCGAACTCCTCCGAACTGATGTAGTGCCGCTCGCCTGGAGGCGTCGCCGCCCAATGCTCCTGGCTCGGCAAAGTAGGCGCACCAGCCCGCCGGCGGACCGTGATGGTCACGTTGATCACATCTTTTGGATCGGCCGGCCCCACCCGCTTCGCTTTTGGCCGGATATGGCGTGTGCTGTTCTCGAGCCGCTGATAATTCTTCGGAATAGGCATGGCAGTCGTCTCCCGGGTCTGCTGACCCTCTATCGGATTCTTCTTATCGTAGGGATGGTGTTGCCGGGAACGCGATCGTTTCAACTGGAACTTGAGTTAACTATGCGACGATCTCCCGGACCACATGGGGGCCCAGTGGACCGGTAAGACGAACGTCCATTCCCTGATACTTGACCGCCAGCTTGGAAGCCGACATTCGTTACGCGGCGAGGGCTGCACCGGGCGCCGCACTGGTGATGCGCGCCTGTTTCCTGCGCAGCAGCAGCCCGGCCGTAATCCCCAGCGAGGCGTTCTGCGTCAGAATTTCAATGATGTGGGCGAAGCGTTGCCTCGGCACCATTCCCGTAACCGGCAGCACCAGCGGTGCCAGGCCCCCGGTCACCCAGAGCAGCACGCCCACCGCAATCGCCGTCTGCCGCCGGCTCATGCGCAGCGTACGGATCGCCGGCAGCACCGCCAGAGTCATCACGGCGCCGCGGGCGATCTCAATCGGCCAGAACCAGCCTCCCAATCTCGCCACTTGTTCCGCCGCGTGCGGATAGTACTGCTTGGTGAAAAACTGGTAAGTGATGCTTCCGAAGACCAGATAGTATAAGGCATAGGCGAGTCCGCAAACCAGGACCAGAGCAACCAGCGCCCATGCCGGACGCAACTCCGCGCTGGGTCCCTCGGCTTGCGGGAGTTTCAGCGTTACCGCCAGCACAGCCAGCGCAAGGGCGAAGATCGCGTACATCACCACTCCTCCTGCCAGATGCCCAATCACAAAGCGCTGCCGGAACTCCGGCACAAAGATCACCGCTTCCGACCATGAACACGCCAGGCTCACTATCAGGAACACGGGAACTATCACGCCGAACTGCGCCGCCACGCCGCGCGGCCCGAATTGCGCCACCGGCACAAACGCCGCCGCAAACAGGATTCCAGCCAGCCACCACCAGCCGAAGCCCCCGGTGCCTAACGCACTGAATGTGATGACCAGACCCCCAATTAAACAATAGAGTGCAATCCGCAGAGTAGTCATATTGGGCGGGACCTCCATCTTGAGCTATACACCTGAATAGTGTTTACGATCTGACTATCTTAAAAGTTCACTACTATTTTCGTGGGAACGACACCTTTGCGAATTGGATCTTGCTCCACTAGGCCAGAATGTCCCGGACCACGTTGCCGCCTTGTGGACCCGTGAGACGAACGTCCAATCCCTGATACTTGACCGCCAGCTTAGACGCGTCAATGCCCAGCAGGTATAACATTGTGGCGTGGAAATCGTGAACGCTGACCGGTTTCTCGACCGCCGCGTAGCCCAGATCGTCGGTCGCGCCGTACGCAAGTCCCTTCTTGATTCCGCCGCCCGCGGCCATGAATGAAAAGCCTTTGATGTGGTGATCGCGGCCGCTGCCGCCTTGGGACATCGGAGTCCGCCCGAATTCCCCGCCCCAAATGACGAGCGTGTCATCGAGCATGCCGCGCCGCTTGAGGTCCGTGATCAGCGCAGCAGTCGGCTTGTCCACTTCCTCCGCCTTATAAACGATATTGTTCTTGACGTCGTTGTGATGGTCCCAATCGCGATGATAGAGCTGGATGAAGCGCACACCGCGCTCGGCGAGCCGGCGGGCGAGGAGGCAATTCGAGGCAAATGAGCCGTCTCCCGGCTTGGCGCCGTAGAGTTCGAGCATTTGCGGCGGCTCGTTGCTCATGTCCAGCAGACCCGGCACGCTCGCCTGCATCTTGAACGCCATCTCGTACTGCGCGATGCGCGTCTGGATCTCGGGATCGCGCAGAGACGCGCCTTCCAGTTGGTTCAGCGCATTGATGGCCTGGATGGAGTCCCGTTGCATGTCGTTGCTCACGCCGGCGGGGTTCTTGATGTAGAGAACGGCGTCGCCTACGGAATTAAACTTCACGCCCTGAAACCTACTCGGCAGGATGCCGGCCGACCACTGACGCGCCGCAATCGGCTGCATCTGTCCGCCTTTTCCCTGTGAGACCAGCACCACGAATCCCGGCAGGTTGTCGACTTCGGCGCCCAGTCCGTACAGCACCCACGAACCCATACTGGGCCGCCCCGTGATGATCGAACCTGTATTCATGAAGGTGTGGGCAGGGTCGTGATTGATCTGTTCGGTCCACATCGAGTGGATCACGCAGGTCTCGTCGATGATACTGCCCATGCGCGGAAACAGTTCGCACAGCATCTGCCCGGATTGGCCGAAGCGCTTGAATGCGTGCGTCGGGCCGAAGCAAACCAGCTTCGCGCCCTGAAGCTGCGCGATCTGCTGGCCCTTGGTCATCGACTCTGGCATCGGGGTACCGTTCAATTCAGCCAGTTTCGGCTTGTAGTCGAAGGTCTCCAGATGCGACGGCCCGCCGGCCTGATAGAGAAAGATGACGCGCTTGGCCTTCGCCGGAAAATCCAGCGGGTTGACCACGCCTTTCGACGTCATGTTGGCGGCCTGTGCCGCTGCCAGCAACCGTGGATGCAGGAGCGAATTCAGAGCCACCAGGCCCAGGCCCGCGGCGCCGCGTCCGAGAAATGTGCGGCGGTTGATCTGCTGCGCAAAATCGTGGTTGGTCATGTTCAGTTCCGTGTAAACACTTCGTGCAAATTGAGCACGGCTCGGGCGACGGTGGTGAGCGCCGCAACCTGCACGGCATTAGTCGCATGTTCGAGCGGAGCTTCGCCAATTCCCAGAAAATCGCGCGCCGCATCAGGCTGGGCCGCGAAGCGCTTCATGTCCCGATCGTATAAGCCGCGCAGGATCGACCGTTCCTGCGGGCTCGGCGGCCGGTTTAAAGCACGGTCAAAAATCCAATTCAACTTGGCATCGAACTGATCGCCCGCAGCTCCCTCGGCGTTCTGCGCGAACACCCGCGCCGCCTCGACGTAAATCGGATCGTTCAACAGATCGAGCGCCTGGAGCGGAGTATTCGAAATGACGCGACTCACGGTGCATTCTTCGCGCGTGGGCGCATCGAAGTTCAGCAGGCTGGGGTGCAGATAGCTGCGCTGCCACGTCGTGTAGAGACCGCGCCGGTAAAGATCCGCACCGTGTCCGGCTGAGTATTCGCGCTTCGGAAAGTTGAGCGCGGCCAGGTAGCCCGAAGGTTCGACCGGGTTGACACTCGGGCCGCCGAACTTTTCTTCGAGCAGGCCGGATACCTCGAGCACAATATCGCGCACGTTCTCCGCGTCCACACGGAAGCGGTTCTGGTGGGCGAGCAGGCGGTTTTCCGGGTCCTTTTCCTGGCTCGCGGCATCGGGCAGCGAGGATTGCCGGTAGGTGTGGCTGGTGACGATCAACCGGATGATGTGGCGCACGTCCCAGTCGCGGGTGCCCTCCGCCTCATATTCCGGGTGCATGAATTCGCTGGCCAGCCAATCGAGCAGCTCCGGATGGGTCGGCCACTCGCCTTGCGAGCCGAGGTCGTCCAGCGTCTTGGTGATGCCGATGCCGAAAAATTCGCGCCAGGTACGGTTGACGAAAGCGCGGGCGGTGAGCGGATTGTCGCGCGAGACCAGCCAGTTGGCCAGATCCAGCCGCGTGGCGCGTTGTCCCTTGGTATCCAGCGTTCCGAGAAAGCGCGGGATCGCAGGTTCGACAATCGGTGCCGAGTCATCCATCCAGTTCGCGCGCGGCAGGATGTGGGTGACCGTGGGGTCGGTCGAAACCGTCGCCAGCACCTTAGGAATCGCTGCGTCCAGAAGCCCAAGCTGCATCTGCAAGCGCTGCACCGCGGTGTATTCAGCAGCCAGTTGCGGGTTCGACCACAGCCAGTAATCGTGCAGCGCGTTCGTTTCGTCGTCGTCGCGATCCTCGGCCGGCCGCCGCAGAGCCTTCATGACCTGTTCTGGCAAACCGCTGTACCAGCCTTTGGGATCGGTGCTGCGTTCCCGTTCTCCCTCGTCGGCAATTGGAGGCCAGGCGTAAGGGTCGGCGGCCAAAGCCAGACGGAATCGCCCGATCACCGCCTTCCGCAGGTCGGATTCGTGCCGCAACGTGACGATGATCTCGGATTTCGCGGAGGTTCTGACCAGCTCCCCGAAGCGCACGGCCAGAAAAGGATCACGCGCTTCGCCAAAGCGAACGCCCCATGCGGTTTTCGCGTCGCCATCGATCGCGGCCAGCGGAGGCATGCTGGGATCAGTGGTGCTAGATGGGGCATTCGCCGGCTTGTCATTGACGGTGGCGATCGTGAAAGTCAGCTTGTGCACGGCGCCATCTTCATCCACGGCTCGAGCTTCGATTTCACTCAGGAGAAAGCGGTCGGCTCCGCGCGCATAACGCGCTCCCGGCAGCGTCTCGTCCTGCACCACGTCAATACCGAGCTCGCTCCATGAGCCTTCACCAGGCCTCAGCGTAATTTCGTACGTTTCATTGTCCGGGTTGGGGCCGCTGGCGACGACTAAACCGTTGCCGGGTTTCCGGTCGAATTTGAGACTGCCGTCGAGGTAATAGGTATTGTCGACCGGCTCGTCGTTATAGATCGTCAGGTGAGCACCGTGCAGTGCTTTGGCGCCGGCGGGCCGCTGCCAGGTCCAGGCGAGTTTGCCGGATTCCCAGCGCTCTTTCAGCTGGCGCTCCCAGGCCTCACGCGAACTCTCCAGCGCGGCAGCTTCCTCATTCAAGCTGGTGCGTGCTGCGGCCAGTTTCGCTTCCAGATCCGTCAACTGGCGCTGCTGCTCATCGCTCGGCAGCCGCAGTTGCTCTCCCCAGGCGTTGGGACCGCGGTCCGGCATGAAGCCCGTTTCCTTCACATCCCCGAAGAAGGCTTTCATGGCGTAGAAATCCTGCGTCAGGAAAGGATCGAACTTGTGATCGTGGCATTCCGCGCATCCCATGGTGCTCCCCAGCCATACGGCGCTGAGCGTGCGGACACGGTCGGCTCCGTACTTCGCTACGTATTCCTTCGGCTGCAAGCCGCCTTCCGCCGACGTCCGGTTCAGCCGGTTGTACGCGGCCGCAACGCGCTGCTCGAGCGTCGCCTTCGGCAGCAGATCACCGGCGATTTGCTCGCGCGTAAACTGATCGAACGCCTTGTTGTTCAGGAACGCGCGTAAAACGTAATCGCGGTAGGGCCAGATGGGAATGGGGTTGTCGCCGTGGAAGCCGCACGTATCCGCGTAACGCACGTCATCCAGCCAGTGCATGGTCCGCTGCTCGGCGAAACGGGGAGATTGGAGCAGCGTGTCCACCAGCCGCTCATAAGCATCCGGAGCGTTATCGGCGAGAAACGCATGCACCTGCTCCGGACTCGGCGGCAGCCCCGTCAGATCGAGCATCACCCGGCGAATCAGCGTAATCCGTTCCGCTTCCGGCGCGGCCACCAGGCCCTCCCGCTTGAGCCGTTCCTGAATAAAGTTATCGATCGGATTGCGAATGAGCGCCGCGTCGCTGGCTTGCGGAACGGCAGGCCGTCTGATCGGTTGATACGCCCAGTGCCCCTCATATACCGCGCCTTGCGCCACCCATCTCCGGATGGTTTCCTTCTGCTTCTCGGTCAGCTCCCTGTGCGCGAACTGCGGCGGCATGATCTTTCCACCGGTCGCGAAAATGCGCTCGATGATTTCGCTTTTCTCCGGATCTCCCGGCACAATCGGAATACGTCCGGAACGCGTCGGTTTGAGCGCTTCCTCACGAATGTCCAGACGCATACCCGCCATGCGTGAACTTTTGTCGGGCCCGTGGCAACGGAAGCAGGTGTCGGACATGATCGGCCGGATGTCACGATTGAAACCGACCTTGTCCGGATCAGCGCCTTCAAGCGTCCCGAGCACAACTAGCGCAACTAGCGCTATGCCGGCGCGCGCAAGCCCTTCTCTGGAGAGTTGCCTCTTAACTCTGCAATTGCCCATCCCCCCTCCTTAAGAAAATTTCTGAGCGTCGGTGTGGATTATAGTAATACTCCTAAGATGGAGTGCACGCAAGTAACCGGCCGTGGCGTATCATAGCTGCAACGGAGTCGAGATGAAGCGTATCCACAGGAAATTAGCATTTTGTCTCCTGGGGCTCGGAGCGCTGGCTAGCCTGGAAGCCTGCGACACCTGGGTCGCCCTCGCTGACGCCAACGTTACCCGCATGACGATTCTGGGCAAAAATAGCGACCGCCCACAGTTCGATGCGCAGCCTCTGCTGTTCTATCCGCACCGCTCGTGGCCCGAGGGCACGATGATCGATCTCGGCCGCATTCAGATTCCCCAGGCAAAAGAAACGCTGGCCACCATGGGTTCGAGCCCCTACTGGTGCTGGGGATATGAGGAAGGCATCAACGAATTCGGCGTGGCCATCGGGAACGAAGGGCAGCACACCAAGCCGCTGAACGCTGCCATCGCCTCCTTCAAGAAAAGCCGCGAGCCGGCTCTGGGACCGACCGGAATGGATTTGGTCCGATTAGCTCTTGAGCGTGGCCGGACCGCCCGCGAAGCTCTCGACGTGATCACCCGCCTGTTGGAAACGTATGGGCAGTTCGGCTCCGGGCACCCCACTGACGGCGTCGACGGCGCCTATGACAATTCATTCCTGATCGCCGATCCCGAAGAAGCGTACGTGCTGGAAACTGCGGGAACCCGCTGGGTGGCGCGGCGGTTTGCTCGAGGCACTACATCCATTTCCAATAAGCTCGGCATCACCACCGCGTGGGACCTGGCTTCACCGGACCTCGTAGACCATGCGGTTCAGCAGGGCTGGTGGCTTAAGAGCCCGGGTGCTCCGTTTGACTTCGAAACCGCCTATGCGGGCGAAACCCCGGGCGACAGACGGGGCCAGGAGAATGCCCTGACGCGCGTTTCCTGTTCCGGACGGTTGCTTCGGGAAAAAGCTGGGGAGATCACGGTCCGCTGGATGATGCACGTTGCCCGGGACAGGTCCAGCAAGCCCGGCATCGATAACGAGGGCACAGCCAGTTCGTGCGTGGCGGCCCTTCCCGCTTCTCACGACGATCTGCCGGTATTCTGGTGGTGCGCGAGCCGGCCGGGCAACGGTTGCTACGTGCCCTATTTTGTCCACGGCAGCCGCATTCCGGAGATCCTCTCGCGCGCCGGTACATTCGGCCGGCGCATCGTGCCGCCCGATGCCGCTCAGCGCGACGCTTTCTCTGAGAATTCCTACTGGTGGCTGGCCAAGGATCTCAGTGACAAAGTGGAGGCCGACTGGCAGACGCGAAACCCGATCGTGCGCAGCGAA
>JASHOO010000152.1 GCA_030041035.1 Bryobacteraceae bacterium
GTTAACACGACGCGGAAAGACTCGTCAATTTTGAGCTTGCCCTGGCTGGACGTGATCTGGGCGGGCTGCGGCATCAAGTTCCAGTCGGCCTGTGCCGCGCGGGGCAAGAAGGCGCACACCATGATCCAGATTCCCAGTGTGAGGATTTTCATAGATGGCTAACCCACAATGATAGGCTAAAAGACAGTGGAAGAAGAGGTCCTAGCAAAAGCGTACGACGCGCGGTTGATGCGTCGCCTGCTGGGCTATCTGAAGCCGTACGCGGCGTATATCGCGGTGTCGCTGATATTTCTGGTTGGGTACTCGGGGTTGCAGGTGTGCGGGCCGCTGCTGACCAAAATCGCGATTGACCGGTACCTGGATCCGGTGCCGAACCGCATGGTGACGCCGATCGACGGTTATCTCTCGACAGACCGCTGGACGGGCCTGACGCAGATTTCTCTGGTGTATCTGTGCGTTCTGGTAGGCGGTTTTCTTTCGGCATTCGGGCAGACGTACATCATGCAGTACACGGGCCAGCGCGCCATGTTCGACCTGCGGCGCGAGCTGATGGGGCACTTGCAGGAGGCGGACATCGCATTCTACGACCGGAACCCGATCGGCAGGCTCGTGACGCGGGTGACAACGGATGTGGAGGCGCTGAACGAGTTATTTGCGTCGGGACTGGTGGCGATTCTGGGGGATGTGCTGACGCTCAGCTTCATTGTGGCGGTGATGTTCCGGCTGAGTCCGGCGCTGACCGGCCTGATGCTGGCGGTGATGCCGTTTGTGGTGCTGACGACGATGGTGTTCCGGCGCCGGGTGACGCACAGCTACCGGCGAATTCGGATTGCGATCGCGCGCATCAACGCGTACTTGCAGGAGCACGTGGTGGGGATTGCCGTTCTGCAACTGTTCAATCGGGAACGCAAGAGCCGCGAAGAATTCGACGTCATCAACCGGCAGCACATGGACGCGTACAAGGACACGATCCTGGCGTACGGCTGGTTTTATCCGGTGGTGGAATTCCTGGCGACGGTGGCGATGGCTTCGACGATCGCATACGGCGGATGGCGCGTGGGAACGGGCGCGATGACGCTGGGCATCGTGGTGGCGTTTTTGCAATACGGGATGCGTTTCTTCCGGCCGATTCAGGATCTCAGCGACAAATACAACATCCTGCAGGCGGCCATGGCGTCATCGGAGCGGGTGTTCAAGCTGCTGGACACGCCGGCCGAGATTTTAACGCCGGAGGTGCCGCGAGCCGTGCCGGCGCCTGCGGCGGAGATCGAATTCGACCACGTGTGGTTCGCTTACAAAGACGACGACTGGGTGCTGCGCGATGTCAGCTTCCGCATTGCGCCGGGCGAAACGGTCGCCATCGTGGGGCACACCGGGGCGGGGAAAACGACCATGATCAGCCTGCTGCTGCGTTTTTATGACGTGCAGCAGGGAGCGATTCGCATCGGCGGGGTGGATATTCGCGATTTGGATGTGCTGGCGCTGCGGCGGCATTTCGGGGTGGTGTTGCAGGATCCGTACCTGTTCACGGGGACGATCGAGGATAACATTCGGCTGGGGACGGACGGGATTGAGAGGGAGGACATCGAGGAAGCGGCGGAGCAGGTGAATCTGATGGATTTCGTGCGCACGCTGCCGGATGGACTGGGGCAGGCGATTCGCGAGCGCGGCAATTCGCTTTCGACGGGGCAGAAGCAGCTCATCAGTTTTGCGCGGGCGCTGGCGCACCGGCCGCGGTTTCTGATTCTGGATGAAGCGACGTCGAGCGTGGATACGGACACCGAATTCCGCGTGCGGGAGGCGCTGGAGCGGATGGTCGAAGGGCGAACATCGATCATCATTGCGCACCGGCTTTCGACGATCCAGCGGGCGGACCGGATTCTGGTGATGCACAAAGGCAAGCTGCGGGAAAGCGGCAGCCACCAGGAGCTGCTGGCGCTGCGCGGAATCTATTGGAAGCTGTACCAACTGCAATACAAGGATCAGGAGCGCACGGCAAGGGTGGAGCAGGCTGAGGCGCTGCGGCCGACGCACTAAACGATCCGCCGTTTCGAGCGTCGAAGGTCGTATGTGGAACGATCTGCGTTACGGATTGCGCACGCTGGGGCGGAGCCCAGTGTTTACGGTGGTAGCGGTGGTGTCGCTGGCATTGGGCATCGGCGCGAACACCGCGATTTTCTCGTTGATCAACCAGGTGATGCTGCGGATGCTGCCGGTGAGGGAGCCGGAGCGGCTGGTGGTGTTCCATACCGAAGGGCCGCCGCGAGAGGGCTGGAACGACAGCGACAACGACGAGTCGACTTTTTCTTACCCGACGTACAAGAGCCTGCGCGACTGGAACCAGGTTTTTGACGGCGTGATTGCGCGCTCAAGCCGGCCAGTGAGTGTGTCCTATGGCGGGCAGACGGAGCGCGCCGCGGCAGAGTGGGTTTCCGGGAATTTCTTCCCGGTGCTGGGGGTTCGGCCAGCGCTGGGAAGGCTGTTGGCGCCGGAAGATGACGGTGCGCCGGGCTCGCATCCGGTGGTGGCGTTGAGCTACGGGTACTGGAAACGGCGGTTTGGTGCGAATCCTGGGATTGTCGGGCAAAAGATCGACGTCAATCAGCATCCGATGGTGGTGGTTGGCGTGGAGCCAGCCACGTTTGAAGGCCTGCTCAGCGGAAAAAACCCGGATGTGATCGTGCCGATTACGATGTCTGAGGTAATTGCTCCCCGCGATGTGCCTGTGCTCGACAACCCACTTTACCGATGGCTCAATGTATTTGCGCGTTTGAAGCCCGGGATGACGGTTGAAAAAGCCGGTGCGGCGATGGGGGTTCTGTATCACAGCGCGTCGATTGAAGAGCTGGATCATTTGCACAAGACGCTAAGCCAGCACGGGCGCGAGCGATATCTGGCGCAGAAACTGGAGCTGCATCCGGCGGCGCAGGGGCTCAACCTGCTGCGGGGCGAATGGGAGACCGCTCTGGTGGCGCTGATGGCGATGGTGGGGCTGGTGCTGCTGATCGCTTGCGCGAACGTGGCGAACCTGCTATTGGCGCGGGCAGCGGGACGCAAGAAGGAGATTGCGATCCGGCTGGCGATCGGGGCGGCGCGGTGGGCGATCGTGCGGCAGTTGCTGGTGGAGAGTGTGCTCGTGGCGCTGGCGGGTGCGGCGGCAGGAATTGTAGTGGCGAGCTGGACGATGAGGGGGCTGCTGGGCTTTCTGCCGGAAAGCGCGATGAGCGACTGGCTGGGCGCGAGACTGGATCCGACAACGCTCGCATTCAGCGTCCTGCTGGCTCTGGTGACGGGCTTGCTTTTCGGGCTGGCGCCGGCGATTGAAGCGGCGCGGGAGCAGGCGGGTGCGGCGTTGAAGGATCAGGCGGCGAGCCTGGCGTCATCGGGTGGCCAGGCGCGGCTGCGGCAGGGATTCATCGTGGTGCAAGTGGCGCTGTCGCTGGTGTTGCTGGTGGGCGCCGGGCTGTTCACACGAAGCCTGTTTCGTTTGATGACGGAAGATCCGGGTTTTCATGCGGAGAATTTGCTGCGGTTTTCCGTGGAGCCGGGGTTGAATGGGTACGATCTGGCGCGGGGACTGGCCTTCTATCATGAGTTGCAGCAGCGGTTGGCGGTACTGCCGGGGGTGCGCTCGGCAGGGGCTACGAACATGGGGCCGTTCGGCAGCGGGTCGGATGGAACGAACATCACGGTGGAGGGCTATCGCGCCACCGAAGACGAAGACATGACCGCGTCGAAGGACGGCGCCGGCCCGAATTACTTCCACACGATGGGGATTCCGCTCATCGCGGGGCGGGAGTTCACGGAGCGCGATGGGGCCGCGGCGCCGAAGGTGGTAATCGTGAACGAGGCGTTGACGAAGCGTTTCGCGCGTGCGGGCAACCTGCTGGGGAAGCATCTGGCATTCGGGGCTGGAAACCATCTGGAGTTCCGGGAGATCGTGGGCATTGTTCGCGACGTCAAGTATGCGGGCCTGCGGGAAGAGGCGCGGCCTTTCATTTACACGCCGATGGCGCAGGCGGAGCGGCTCGAGCGGGGGACGTTCTATGTTCGGGCGCTGCGCGATGGGAACGAGATGGGTGCTGACGTGCGGCGCCTGTTGCGCAGCATGGATGCGAATCTGCCTCTGTATGATATGCAGTCGATGATGGTGCAGATTGCGGATTCGATTTATCGTGACCGAATGGTCGCGATTCTGGCGAGCGCGTTCGGAGCACTGGCGACGTTGCTGGCGGCGATCGGTTTGTACGGCGTGGTGGCTTTCAACGTGGCGCGGCGCACGGCGGAGATGGGTGTGCGAATGGCGCTGGGCGCGGTGCCGCGCGATGTGCTGTCGCTGGTGATGAAGGAAGTGGGCGGGCTGGTGGCGGGAGGTTCGGCGATCGGGGTGGCGTCGGCGTGGCTGCTCGGGCGGTATGTGCAGTCGCAGTTATATGGTGTGACGGCGAAAGATCCGCTGGTGTTCGTAAGCGCGGCGCTGGTGCTGGGGCTGGTAGCGATGGCGGCGGGATACATACCGGCGCGGCGGGCGTCGCGGATTGATCCGATTGTGGCGTTGAGGTACGAATAGCGTTGAGCCTTGGCGAAATGGTACGATAGTAGGTACGAATATGGCTCGTACCCTCAGTAAGAGGCGCTCAGTCAAAGCGAAAAAGAGTTACACGCTTTCGGCGGAGTCCGTAGCCTACCTGGAAACCTTGCGTAAGCAGCGTCGCGCGCCGTCAACATCCTCGGTGCTCGAGGATATTCTGCAAAACGTCCAGCGCGCGTCGAAGAAAATGGCTCTGGAGAAGGCAGTCGCGGACTACTACAGTTCGCTCGGCGAGAAGGATCTGGACGAGCAAGGAAGATGGGCCGATTTCGCATGGGCCGAGTTCTCTGCGCACCAGAGCGATTGAACGGCTACGATGCAACTTTACCCCTTGCGTGGCGACATCTGGTTTGTGCAGTTACCGACGGACCCTCCTGAAAAGGGAAGACGGCCGGTCGTTGTGGTTTCGCTGGATGCGCGCAATCGTCACGATCGAGCCGATACCGTTCTAGTGGTACCGTTGACGACCAGCGTCCATAAGAACGCTCCCACTCACGTCTTGCTGGCGGCGGGAGAAACGGGTCTCCAGTCAGATTCGGCGGCGCGGGCCGAAGACATTACCCTAGTGCGTAAGAAAAGCTTGATCGCGCCCCACGGCCGTCTCAGGCGGCTGAGCCACAGGCGTGTTTGCGAGCTGGCCCACAAGGTCATCGTCGCGATGGGCTGCGCCGTTTGAGTCAGGTGGTTCCCCTGCGGTAAGCCTCATCGAGAATCTCCACGACGTGCATCACGCGCTGGTTGTGGCCGTACAGGCGGGCGCCGGCGTCGAGCTGCAACATGCAGCCGGGATTGGCGGTGGCGATGACAGCGGCGCCGGTAGAGTTGATGTGTTGCATTTTCCTTTCGAGAACCGCCATGGCCATTTCGTTTTCCACCACGTTGTAAATGCCGGCGCTGCCGCAGCAGAGATCGGACAACGGCATTTCGCGGAATTCCAGACCGGGCACGGCCGCGAGCAGACGGCGTGGAGGGACGCGCACTTTCTGGCCATGCGCCAGGTGACAGGAGTCCTGGTAGGTAACGGTCATCTCGAGCGGCCGCATTTCACGATTCAGCTCGATAGAGGCGAGGAACTCGTTGACGTCTTTCATGAGCGCGCTGAACTGGCGGGCTTTTTCGGCGTACTCGGGGTCGTGCTCGAGCAGCTCGCGGTATTCCTTGAGGGTGGAACCGCAGCCGGCGGCGTTAGTGATGACGGCATCGAAGCTATCGGCGAGTACGGCATCAATGTTGCGCCGCGCCAGTTTGCGCGCCTCAGTACGGATGCCGGCATGCATGTGGAGCGCGCCGCAGCAGCCTTGTCCGGCGGGCACGACGACTTCGCAGCCGTTTTTTTGGAGCACGCGCACGGTGGCTTCGTTCAGGCGGGCGAAGGATACGTTGGCGATGCAGCCGGCCAGGAAGGCTACACGATAGCGGCGCTCGCCTTCGGCTGGAAACGTCTTGCCCATTTTGTCGAAGAAAAACGGCGGCTCTGCGGGCGGCGAGAGCTGCTCCAGGCGGCCGAGCCTGCCGAGGAGTTTCCACAAACCCGAGCCGCGCACGATGGTTTGCAGGCTGGCCTGATATAAATAAGCGGCCGTGCCGGCGGTGGTCATCCAGGCGGGAGATTGCAGCAGCTTTTCGAAAACGAAGCGGCGCAAAGCACGGCCGAGCGGACCGCGCTGAGTGCGGTTTTCGATTTCAGCTCGCGCCGCCTCCACCAAGCGCCCATATTGCACACCGGAAGGGCATGCGGTTTCACAAGCGCGGCAGGCCAGGCAAAGTCCGATGTGTTCGATGTAGGACGGACTGATGGGCGCTCCCGCTGCGACCTGCACCATCTGGTAGATACGGCCGCGCGGAGAATCCATCTCCACGCCCAACTCGCGATAGGTCGGGCAGGCGTTCAGACAGAGGCCGCAATGCACGCAACGGTCGAGATCGGCCTGTTGCGGCCGGTCAAATGTGACGAAAGAGCCGGCCACGGTTGAGTAGACCATTCGGATCGAACATCTGCTTGATCTTCTTCATCATCTCCAATTCGGCGCCTGGGGCAGGCCAGAGATCGAGCCTGTCCCGCTGGTCGTCGGGCGCGAATTCGATGATCGCCTTCCAGTCGCGCCCGGTGGCCGACGTGAGCCAGCGTACTGCGGCATCGGCACGAGTGAAATAAGCGTAGCAGATGCCGGAGCCCGCGCGGGCGATGGCCGCGGTCTCGAACGATGACATCACCTCCTTCAATTGAGCCAGGGTGCAGGAAGCGCGCACGACCGCGCCTTGCGAAAACTTTTCCAGGAAATGCGGCGTGTATTCCTGCACCTGCTTCCAGAAGCGGGCTTCTTCCTTGCCCTCGAGCACAAGGGCGTCGCGGGCGGCGAGTTCGCGGCGGCAACGTTCGATGGCTACCGTGTTGCCCGCCAGGCGCAAGGCGAGCAGATGCCCTTTGTAGCCGAGCTGCGCGGACGAAAGCGGATTCAGCAGATCGATGGCAATGGGCGGGGTCTGCCCCTTGAGAATGCGGTTGCGCGCGGCGATGGCTTGGTCCAGACCGTCGAAGGGGAGCAGAAAACTGGCTTCGGCGGCCGGCCGAGGGATGAGCTTGAAATTAACGACGGCGATGGCGGCGAGAGTGCCGAACGAGCCGATCATGATTTTGCCCATGTCGAGGCCGGCCACGTTCTTGACCACCGTTCCGCCCGATTGCACGAGCTTGCCTTCCAGCGTTGCGAATTTCATGCCGATGACGAGGTCACGGGCTGTTCCGTACAGGCGGCGCCGCGGGCCGCTGGTGTTGGAAGCCAGGATGCCGCCAACGGTTGCAGTTTCTGAGAACGGCGGATCAAGCGGGATCATCTGGCGGTTCTGTGCGACCAGGCGGTCGAGGTCGGCATAACGCATGCCGGCTTCGACGCTGATCGTAAGGTCGCGCGGCTCGTATTGGAGCACGCGGGTCATGGCGGCGGTAGAGAGGGAAACGTCGGCAGGCTCGACAGGTCCGGCCATCAGGTGCTTGGATGAGGCTCCCGCGAGCGCGATGGTACGGTTACGCGTGGCAGCGGCGGCGAGAGCATCCGCCAGCTCCTGCGGATTCCTGGGCAGCACGGGCGAAGGTTGCAATGTCACCTGGCTCGACTTTTCCATCCCCGGCAAGCACTACTGTACGCCGTATGGTGTGGTTTGTGCAAAATCGGGAATCCGGGTAGAGGTGCATGAAGCGCATTTGGTTCGCGAGCATCGTGTCAATCCGACTCAGGTATGGGCCAGACTGGCTCGAAGCAAAGGCGGCCGCTTGGTGCAAATTCAATCGCAGCAAGCGCTTGACTACGGCACGAGAATTGCCAGAGCAAAGGTGTGTGGGACTTTCTCCTGAAGCACCTGTTTGGCTGTTCGCATCGAAACACCACGTTTCCGATGACATGCGGGGGCGCATCCGGCGCAGGCCCCAGCCGAGGACGCGCGACGTACGTCACGTGTCTTGAATGCGGCGCTAAGTTTGCATATGACTGGGAGCAGATGCGCGTGGGAGCACCGCTCAACGATTCTCAACTCCGGAAAGCGCGCTGGACCGAGTGGAGAATCGAGCGCGACGAGATCGGCTGAAGCCCTCGGGACGGCGCGCCAGGCTAGGCCGTCTTCTTCAGTTTCCGGCCAGTGACAGCGTTCACACCCCTGCTTTTTGCCAGTGCCCAACGTTTCTTTGCAGCGACGGAGATGTTTCTCCGGCCTTCTGCTGAGAGGCGTGAGCGCTGAGATTTTTCCGCCGTGGCCGGCGGCTTTCTGGCCGCCCGGGACTCTTGCAGCCCGACGGTTTTCCTCGCGCGGACGACCGAAGTCTTGGCAGTGTCGAGCAACTCACGCAGCCCGTTGCCACTGGCGGAAAACTGATCGATCACGTTGGAGAGGATCGACTCAACCTTACTTAATCGCTTGATTGCCTTCTTCGCTTTCATTGCGGCTCCTCGGAACCTGTCTATCTTACTATTTCCGCGGCGGAGTGCAAGTGTTTCTGATGGGCGGGACCGCATGCCCGGCGTTTATCTTCTCAGGAAGGTCGCATCCGCGAGGTGCGGCGCCGATTCCAGCAGTGCAACGCGCTGCTGATTCAACATGGCGGTTTCCCTGGTGACGAAGTCGGCCGGCGGGAACGGCGATCCGAGTCCTTCCGGCGGCAGGTTCACCAGTTCTCCAACGATGGACTGATAGACGTCGCTTCCGATGCGTTGCTCGGGAGGAAGGTACCAGCGGCGCGTGGAGTCAGCCATCATCTTGAATTGGCCGATCAGTTGATCGCGGGGCACGTTGTGCCGGCCGGCATCGGAGAGGATGTTGAACGCCAACTCGACAGCTTGCAGCACATTGCTTCTCCGCCACAGAAGCCCGTTCAGCAGCTCGGCATCGCCGGTGGTCGTTCCATCGGCAAAAATCCCCGCGGTGACCATGGGCTGCTCGTAATCGGGCGGGCCGTACACCAGCTTCCCATTCACCAGCTTGCCCGTCAGCATGTCAACCGCAAGCGCCGGATGTACCTTGGAGTCCTGCTTAGGCGGCACCGGTATCGCCAGGGAGTCAATCAGGGAGTCGGAATAGAGGAGAAGCGGAGCATTGCTCAGCCCGTTGGTAAGCCTCGTTCGGATTGCGAATGCCGTCAAAGTGACCGCGCCATTGTTTCTGACTCGAATTTCGTTCAACCCGTTGGATGCAGGGTGCACGGTTGCCGTGATTTGGGCATTCAGAGTGAAGGCGAAAGCAAGTATAGACGCGAGCGAGATGACGGTTTTCATTTCCGAACCTCCCTGCGATTCCTGGAATCGTCCCATTCTACCGCCCGGTCGCGCAGCGAGTAATCTATTTGAAGGAGGTGCGGACATGGAAAGGCGCGAATTCATCGCGGGTCTGGCGGCCCTGCCACTAGCTTCGCCGCTTCAGGGCGCAAACGCAGACGGGATGATTTACCGGCAGCTGGGAACCACGGGGGAAAAAGTTTCGGCGGTCGGGCTGGGCGGATATCACGTCGGCGTGCCCGCCGACGAGAACGAAGGCATTCGGATCGTTCGCAGCGCCGTCGACCGCGGCATCACGTTCCTCGACAACTCGTGCGATTATCACGACGGCAAAAGCGAGATCCTGATGGGCAAGGCGCTGCGGGACGGTTACCGACAGCGCATTTTCCTGATGACCAAGTTCAACGGCCGGACACGCGAGATGGCCGCGAAAAACATCGACGAATCGCTGCGACGGCTTCAGGTGGAGACGATCGATCTGATCCAGTTTCATGAAAATATCCGGCTGGAAGATCCCGACCGGTACTTCGCGGCAGGTGGAGCGCATGAAGCGGTGATGGCGGCGAAGCAGGCGGGCAAGGTCCGCTATATCGGTTTCACGGGACACAAGGACCCGCTGGTGCACCTGCGTATGCTGGATGTTGCGGCCCAGCACAAATTCCACTTCGATACCTGCCAGATGCCGCTGAACGTGCTCGACTATCATTTCCGCAGTTTCTCGCACAACGTGGTTCCACGCCTGGTGAAGGAGGGCATCGGCGTGCTGGGAATGAAACCGATGGCATTCGGGAATGTGCTCAAGGCGGGTGTAGCGACGCCGATCGAGTGCCTGCACTACGCGCTCAATCTGCAAACCTCGGTGGTCATTACGGGCTGCGATTCGATGGAGCGGCTGGACCAGGCGTTGGAAGCTGCGCGCACATTCAAGCCTTTCACGCAGGCGGAACTCACGGCGCTTGTCGCCAAGACGCGGGAGGCAGCCATGACGGGCCTTTACGAGCCGTTCAAGACCAGCGTGGAATTCGATGGCACGGCGTCGCACCCGGAGTGGATGGGCTGAGGGCTCACTATACTAGTCTTATGGCGTTAATTCCTTTAGTCGAACCGTCGCAAAACGAGATGCTCGCGCAGTTGGAGAGCAAGGGGAAGCGCGAGAACCATTTCTTGCGCATGATGGCGCACAAGCCGGAGGTGCTGAAGAATTTCGTGCCGCTGTATGCCGCCATCGTGGGCCCCGGCGCAGCCGACCGGCGCACGAAGGAACTGGTATATCTGACGGCGTCCCTCACGAATGAATGTCCTTACTGTTCTGCGGCGCACAAAGCATCCGCCCGGAAGGCCGGTATCACCGATGAGGAAATCCACGCGCTCGAGACTGAGCAATATCGGGGCTTCAGCGCGGCGGAGCGGGCCGCGATTCAGTACGCGCGCGAGTTGACGGAGTCGGCATCGGCAGTCGAAAGCGGGGAAGCACTGTTTCGCCACTTCAATGACGAGCAGGTTGTGGAGATCACGCTGGTGACGGCGATGGCCAATTTCACTAATCGCTTCAACAATGGGCTGAGGCTTGAGCCTGAAGCCGAACCCTAGGCGCCGGTGGCGATTCTCATTGGCATCCACCCCGTAGCGGAAGCGCTGCGCGCGCGCCGGCCGCTGGACCGTGTGTTGGTGGCGAAAGGCGCTGGCGGTACGCGTGTTCAGGAGATCATCGATCTTTCGCGCAAGAGCGCGACCCCTGTGCGTTTCGAGGAGCGAGCCGCCCTGGACCGGTTAGCGGGCAGCGCCGCGCATCAGGGCGTGGTGGCGCTGGGTACGGCGATGCCATACGCTGAGCTGGATCAAGTGGTGGCGGCCGCGCGATTGCTGGTGGTGCTGGATGGGGTGGAAGATCCGCATAACCTGGGCGCAGTGATTCGTACGGCGCACGCCGCGGGAGCGGACGCGGTGGTGGTTCCGGAGCGGCGCGCAGCGGGATTGACCGACGCTGTGGCCAAGGCAGCGGCCGGCGCTCTGGAGCATCTGCCCGTGGTGCGCGTCACCAATATCAGCCGGGCGCTCGAAGATCTCAAGAAAGGCGGATTCTGGATTTACGGAGTGGACGAACGGGGCGACCAGGATTACGACCGGGTAGATTACTCCGAGCGCGCCGTGTTGGTGTTCGGCGCAGAAGGCAAGGGACTGCACCAGTTGGTGCGCCAGCATTGTGATGTGTTGTTGAGAATACCCATGTCGGGGAGGATTTCCTCGCTGAACGTTTCAGTGGCGGCCGGGGTGGTGTTGTTTGACTGGAAACGGCGGCGGGCGCAACCCACAGAGTCAGCATGACAGACCTGGTCAAAGATGCCGATTTCCGCCGGCGCATGCAGGATGGGGTGGCCGCCCTCACCAAAGACACATGGTTCCACAGCATTGAGCTGCCGGATGGCCGATTCATTCCCGGAGTGGTGAGCGTAGAGGCACTACGCGCCCGCATAGGCCGTTATCCGATTCCGCAAGACCTCACCGGGAAGCGGGTGCTGGACGTGGGTGCAGCCACGGGTTGGAACAGCTTTGAGCTGGAACGCCGGGGCGCACAGGTGGTGGCGGTGGACTGCGTGGACCTGCCGGAGTTCCGCACCGCGCATGATCTGCTCCGGTCGAACGTTGAGTATTGCGTTCTCGATGTCGACGAGCTGACTCCGAAGATCCTCGGTCGCTTTCACTACGTGCTGTTCTTCGGCGTCGTTTACCATCTGCGCCATCCCCTGTTGGGATTGGAGAAAATCTGCGCGCTCACGCGGGAAAAGGCCTTCGTTGAGTCGTTTGTCGCCGATGGCGATTCCTGCTCCATGGAGTTTTACGAGACTGACCAGTTAGGCGGACAGTTGGATAACTGGTGCGGACCGACCACGAAATGTCTGGAGGCGTTGTGCCGCTCGGCCGGATTTGCGCGCGTGCAGTTGGAGTACACGGAACAGAATCGCGCGGGTCTGACTTGCCATC
>JASHOO010000153.1 GCA_030041035.1 Bryobacteraceae bacterium
GTGCCCCCCTGCGTGACGCCATGAAGCAGATGTCGCCTCGCGCCGTGATGGATGCGCTGACGTTTGGGAAAATGGCTTCACAGGCGAAAGGGCTGAGTAGCGCCGAGATACTCGCCGTCTCCGAATTTGTTACGGGCAAAGCTCTCGGCTCGGATGAAGTGCCCCCTCGCGGCTTCTGTGCCGATCGGAATGCCGCCTTTGACAAGCCCTTCGCCGGACCATACTGGAACGGCTGGGGCGTAGAGCTCACGAACCACCGGTTTCAGCCCGAGAAGATGGCCGGGCTAAGCGCCGATCAGGTGCCCAGACTGAAATTGAAATGGGCCTTCGGCTTTCCCGGTGCGGCCCGCGCATTTGCGCAGCCGGCTGTGGCCGGAGGCCGTATCTTCCTGGGCAGCGCGACCGGTAAAGTGTATTCGCTCGACGCCACGACCGGCTGTATCTACTGGATTTTTGACGCCGTCGCGCCCGTGCGCAGCGCCATCAGCATCGGCCCAATCGGCGAGCGCTGGGCGGCCTACTTCGGCGATCAGGCCGCCATCGCATACGCCGTTGATGCAGCCACCGGCAAATTGATCTGGAAGACCCGCCTGGACACGCACCCCGCCGCCATGATCAACGATGCTCCGGCGCTTCACGATGGGAAGTTGTACGTGGGAGTCTCTTCTTACGAAGAAGTGACGGGTGCCAAGCCGGACTACGAATGCTGCAAGTTCCGCGGCAGCCTGACGGCGTTAGACGCGATTACGGGAAAACCGATCTGGAAGAGTTACACCATCGCCGAGGACCCACGGCCCACTCGAAAGAATAAGAACGGTGTTCAACTGTGGGGACCTTCGGGCGCGGGCATCTGGTCCTCGCCGACACTCGACCCGCTGAAGCACGCCGTCTACGTGACCACGGGCGATGCCTACTCCGACCCCGTCGCCCGCACCAGCGACGCCTTCCTGGCCTTCGACATAAATACCGGCAGGATGCTCTGGTCGCGGCAAATGACTGCCGGTGACGCATTTAACCTCGCCTGCTTTTCTCCTGGCAAAGTCAACTGCCCCGAGTCCAATGGGCCCGATTTCGACTTTGGCAGTTCTCCGATCCTCGTGAATCTGCCGAATGGGAAGCGAGCCCTGGTTGCCGGGCAGAAGTCGGGTGTGGTGCATGCCATTGATCCCGACCAGCAGGGGGAAGTGCTGTGGCAGGTCCGAATCGGGCAGGGCGGCTCACTGGGCGGAGTGCAATGGGGGTCCGCGGTGGACGATCAGAACGTGTACGCGGCCCTCTCCGACGTGCATGTCACCCAATCGCGAAACGAAGACGTTCTCGATCCCAAAAAGGGCGGCGGCCTCTTCGCGTTACGGCTGGCCACCGGGGAGGGCGTGTGGCACACGCCGCCACCCGGCTGCGGGGAAAAGCGGGGCTGCAGTCCGGCGCAGTCGGCCGCCGTGACACTCATTCCTGGCGTTGTGTTTTCCGGCTCATTGGATGGCCACCTGCGCGCCTATTCGACCGTTGACGGCCGCATCGTGTGGGACGTCGATACCGCCACCGGGTACCAAACGGTGGACGGAGTCAAAGCCAATGGCGGCGCGATTGACGGTCCCGGCCCGGTGATCGTGGGCGGCATGCTCTACGTTAACTCCGGTTATGCATTTACCGGCGGCATGCCCGGCAACGTGCTGCTGGCTTATTCGGTGGACGGGAAATAGCGGGCGAAACTGCCGCATTCGTGATCCGCCGGGTTACAATGAAGGCATGGAGTTCCTACCCTCCAACGCGCGTCCCAGCCTGTTCGGTTCTGATTAGTTACCCTCCTCACTGGTCCGCCTGTTCCAGGTAAAAAAAGGAATTTTGGAGGAATTATGAAGAGCACGCTGGAAGCGGTTCGTCCGGATCTTCCGCTGGTGCACGGTGCCTTGCCGGGCCCGCGTGCGCGCACGATCATCGAGCGCGATCAAAAGTACATTTCGCCGTCGTATACCCGTCCCTACCCGCTGGTGGCCAAGCGCGGTGAGGGCGCCATCGTCGAAGACGTCGACGGCAACCGCTTTCTCGATTTCAATGCCGGCATCGCCGTCGTTGCCACCGGCCATTGCCATCCGAAAGTCGTTGAAGCCATCCAGCGCCAGGCCGCCGAGCTGGTGCACATGTCGGGCACCGACTTCTACTACGAAAACATGGTGGCGCTCGCGGAAAAACTCGCCGAGCTCGCGCCCGGGGGCGGAGAACGCCGCGTTTCGTTCGGAAATTCGGGAACCGAAGCCATCGAAGGGGCGCTCAAGCTGGCCCGCTATTCCACCGGCCGCGAAAAATTCATCGCCTTTCTCGGCGCCTTCCATGGACGCACCATGGGTTCGCTCGCGCTCACGGCCAGCAAGCCCGTGCAGCGCCGCGGTTTCAGCCCGCTCATGCCCGGCGTGCACCATATTCCCTACGCCTACTGTTACCGCTGCGCCTATGGAAAGTCGCCGGACTCATGCGCCGTCGAGTGCGCCAAGGTGATCGAAGACCAGCTCGTGAAGACGATTCTGCCCGCCGATGAGGTCGCGGCCATTGTGCTCGAGCCGGTGCAGGGCGAAGGCGGTTACGTGGTCCCGCCGCAAAAATTCTTCGATGAGCTGGCCCGCATTGCCAAACGTTTTGGTA
>JASHOO010000154.1 GCA_030041035.1 Bryobacteraceae bacterium
CGTCAGCCCCCACGCCGCGCATGCGTAAACCGCAAAAATGTTGCGGAACACTCGCGCGGTGTGCCCGCCGTAACGCCGCTCGATGAACTCACCGGTTGTCACCACGCCCAGGCGCCGCCACATCCTGGCCCACACAACCGCGACCAGCGGCATCCAAATCACCCAACTGACCCAGCCCATGAGCCAGAAGCCACTGAAGCCGCTCAGAAAAAACACCATGAGAAATGCCTGGCCCCCGCCCGTGTAGCCGGCAACGTCGGACAGACCGATGATCCACCACGGCAGTTTGCGATCAGCAACGAAGTACGAATCGACGCTGCGGCCCGCTTGGCGATGAAATGCCCAAGCCACTGCAATCAACGCGCCGCAATAGAACGTCACGACTATCCAGTCGATAGCAGTCATACGCGGCGAGAGGAGCCTCAGGCTGCGTCGACGGGCAACACGAGATGAGAAGGTCGCGCGCGATCCAGATAGATAGTGTTTTGAGCGATCACCATGGCGTTCGTGGTGGCACTTGATTTCCCGGTTCCCGGATTAACATCGAATCGCGGGAAATTACTGCTGTTTACCACCAGACGGATTCGATGACCCCGCTGGAAGAAATAGCTGGTGGCCCAGAGATCCACCGCTAGCTCATAGACTCTTCCCGGCTCAAGAAGTGCAGGGCGGTAGCTGGACTCGCGATAGCGAGCCCTCTGAATTCCGTCACACACGAGCATGGACCGGCCGTCAGGGAATACGTCAGTGAGCCGAACAACAAAATCCGTATCCACCGCACTCGACGATATAAAAAGCTTGGCGGTAACCGGACCGGTGACTTCAATGTCTGCCTCCAGAGGATCGGATGTAAAAGTCAGGCAGCGGTCCTCGATCTTTCTTTGGTCGCGCGGGCCGGCTTGCGCATTTAGCTGTTCGAATCCCAAGGGATCGCCGGGCTGCATTGGGGTGAGGAAATACAGGGTCGCGCCGCCGACTGTCTCTACTGGGGAATCCGGATCATGCGCGAACTGCGCGGATGCGGTCTCTTCCCGCGGCGGCGCCCACGACAGACCACCGTCATATAACGAACTCGCCACCCCGGTTGGATGGGAGTTGAAATAGAGCTGGCGGTACAAGACGGATCTTGGCGGCCAATCCTCACAAGTGCGCCAGCGGTTCAAACCCATGACGAAATATTGGACCGCTGGCGCGTCGTCGAAGTGGCCCGGTTTATTCTTCAGCGTGTAGTCGAACCAGCGCAGCATTTCGCCTTTATAGTCCCAGAGCGCGGCCGTGCCGAAATCGACCTCACCGGCTCGCTGCCCGTCGGGTTCGGAGGCTGTTCGCGGTCCATGCAGCCACGGGCCAATCGTTAGACGATGCCGCCGGCGCGCGTCTTCTGACTTCGCCGCGTTCCGCATGCCCGTAAAGTTTCGCAGGCTGCCGCCCAGGAAAAGGTCAAACCAGGACGCCAGATGATAAGTGGGCACAGAGAACGTTTTGTGGAACGGCGCGACATCGAATTGTTTCCAGTAGTTCTCATCCTCCTGCCGGCACAGGTAGTCCTTAATCCACTCGAATGGGTCAGAAAACAAAGGATTCTGTGCGTGCGGCCGGATGCGCAGAAACTCCATTTGAAGCCGTAACACCGCTCTTTCCATCTGTGCCATGCGATTCCGCAAAGCCTCGATAGACTGACGCGCGGCCCACAGCAGCATGAAGCCCAGCTCAAAAGCCCCACCCCTGTATACCCACTCGTCGCGCAGACTGCAGGCTGCCTGGCGGGCAAACATGGACTCCAGATGCGGACTCGGGTTACCGGCATTCAGGTACTGATTGAATCCGGCAAAGGAACCTCCAAAAGTACCCACCCTCCCGTCACACCATTCCTGCCGGGCCAGCCATTCTACGGTGTCAAATCCATCTTGCCGCTCCCCCCATGCTTCATCACGGAACGGATACCACAGCCCCTCGGAAGCATACCGTCCCCGGGCATCCTGTACCGCTACAATATACCCGTTTGCGGCGAGGAATTCCGGAGCTCCGATGCTTACCATAACTGACTGGTGTTTTCCGTACGGCGTGCGTTCCAGCAGTACCGGGTATCGACCTTTTTGTGGAGGAAAGTAGAGGTCAGTCGCCAGGCGGACGCCGTCTCGCATGCGGATCGGTACATCGTGGTTGATGCCGAAGTTTCCGGAGGGTTCGGTGCTCTTGGACTGTAAGAAGTTGGGCTCAAATTCTGCAGGAATCAACATGCTCAACAATGGCCGCGTCACGATCAATGTTATGCAGACGAAATAAGCTGGTCAAGCTAAAACGACTCTATGGCCAACTCGTCGAAACCATTTGTCCAAATAGCTGGACAGAAAACAAAGGGTCGTGTTGTTGAGAGGCTGCTTTTCCAGTACGCTATTTGCATGCCAGCTGTCAATAACCATCCGAGTAGATCGGCTGCCACCCGCGACGACATCGAATTATTTACTCACATCGAGGCGAACCTGTATACCGCTGTGGTGGCGGACTCTCTTGACGAACTCGGTTACCACGACCAGGCTATGAACGAGTACCTGCGGCCGCTATTTCCCGAATGCCGGTTAGCCGGGTGGGCGCGCACGATCTCCTGCGCCGATTTGTATCATGTTCCGGAAGATACCTATGCCACGGAGATTGCGGCCGTAGATAGCATTCTGACGGGCGAAGTTGTTGTGGTGTCAACGGCGGGCTCGAAGCGAAACGCCCCGTGGGGTGAACTGCTATCGACGGCGGCCCGGGCACGGGGCGCGCGGGGCGCGGTGGTCGACGGCTTGGTGCGAGACGTAAAAAAA
>JASHOO010000155.1 GCA_030041035.1 Bryobacteraceae bacterium
CCTGAGCGTCGACCGCAATCCCGGCAATCCCGGCAAGACTGCCCAAACCGTCGAAGCCCGAGGTATTCAAATATGTGGAATGCAGAAGCTTCGTGCCGTCCGCACTCAAGACAGAGAGAAAACACGGCCCGGGAGTTTTCTGGTACGCGTCCGAAGTGACGGGAAAATCGGTCGAGCTGGTACTCCCCGCAATATATATGTTTCCCGAGCTGTCAACCGCGATGGCCGAAATCGTGTCTCCACTGTTGCCGCCGAGATAGGTGCCGACCAGAACCTTGGAGCCGTCCGGAGTCAACTTACTGACATACCCGTGCGTGCATGGAACCGGGGGCGTCCCACCCCCAAACAAACTGGTACCCCCCTGGACGTAACAGGTAGCCACCACGAAATTCGACTGAAACGCTCCGGGAGTGATGGTTTCTCCACCAGCCGAAGGTGACGCCCCGATGTAGATGTTGCCCTGGCTATCGAAGGTCGAGACCTGCGCGTATGCGGAGTTGGAAATCGCAAGAGCCGCCAGAATCACCGCTGTGGCAATTCGTCTCAGCGGTGATTCCGAACAACACAGCCGCGCCGCGTAATACCCATGGAAAAAGCCCGTTTTGTGCCTGATCATGCATCCATGACCGGCAATTTCCCGACCGCGGCAGACTGACGGCTTACCCTGCCGGGTATTCTCGTCACACGCGAAGCTGTCGCGCCTCGGCGTTCAGAAATTCAGCCACCCGTTCCACCGCGGGCTGGAAGCGTTCGCCGCTGGCCGCAAATCCGATCCGAAAATGTGAGGGCAGGTCGAAGCAGTCGCCGGGCACCATCAATACGCCTGCCTTTGCCAGTCTCCGGCAGAACTCGCGGCTGTCGCTTCCGTCCGCGAGCCAGGGAAAAGCAGTCAGCCCGCCTCGGGGTCTTACCCACCGAATCGAGTCTCTGTGCTGTGCGAAGAGCTGATCGAGGACCGCAAGGTTCGCATGCGTCACACGGCGAACACGCCCGTAAATCTCCTCTGCGTGCTCCAGAGCCAGACAGGCGAGCCGCTCCCCGAGGACGTTTCCGGTTATCGTGAAATAAGTGCGTGCGCTTCGGTATTTCTCCCGGCGAACGGGATCGCGTTCGACCATCCACCCGATCCGCAGTCCGCTCAAGCACAGAGCCTTCGAAAAATCACTGATCACGGTCGCATGCGGAAGCCGGGCGGCCGATCGCGTTTCGGCACCATGATAGATGGGATGATACACCTGGTCTGAGACGAACTGTATGCGCCGCTCCGCACAGAAATCATGCAGGCTTTCGATCTCTTCGTCGCTCAAAACCGCCCCGGTCGGGTTGTGCGGGCAATTGACGAGGAGCAGGCGCGTATCCCGATCAACCAGCCGGCGGATCTCATCCAGGTCGACGCGGAACTGCTCTTCGGGGCGGAGCGTATAGCGGCGAATCGCTATCCCGAAGGCTTCGGCCAGAGCCGTATTAGGCGGAAATCCGGGATTGGGAAGCACAACATTCGCGCCCGGTTCAGCCGCCAGGAAAAACAGAATCAAAAGCGCCTCTGAGGCTCCCGTAACCACTTGCACTTCTTCCGCTTCAACCCCCTCCAATTCCGCGATAGCGGTTCGCAGCGCGGGAGTGCCCGCTGCACTGGTGTACGATACGGGTGCATCCAGCAGGCTCTCCATCTCCTCGCCTTGCGCCAGCGCAAGCAACTCCCGGAGTGTCCAAACGGGTCCCGTGCTCGAGGCAAGATCGTATTCAATCGGCGGATCAGCGGTGTACTTCTGTTCGATCCATTGGTCGAGGAGAGCAGGGGGCAGTTTCATGAGCGCGCGATTCCTCCTCGTTAGAGGATGACATGCTCCCGCCGAAGGATGCGGCCATCGCTCGCTCACGCCCCTTCCTTCTTGCTTTCCTCGTAAAATCCGTCGCGCGCCTGCACCACCAGCCCCTTTTCCTTCACCGTTACCGTTATTTTGTGATACCCGGCTAGCGCCTTGTCGGGCGTGTAGCCCAGGCTGTACTGGTTGCGCAGTTCTTCTTCGATGTGCTCGTAGATCTGGTCAATGGGCTGTTTCTTGGAGACCTCGTAAAATCCACCGCCTGTCTCTTTCGAAATCTGCTCGAGCACTTTCTTGCCATCCGGCCGCTGCTCGCGCGGGTACCGCTGGCCGCCCCATCCACCATGGCGCCCCATGCCCGGACCGCCTCCGAAGCCGCGAAATCCTTCCGAGTCGGCGAACATGATCGAGTACACCAGCGTATCGGCGCGCTGCGCGGATTCAATCGCACCCGGCAGCGGCGTCTTGCTGCCGCGATCCATCCCGTCCGTCAGAAGAATAATCGCTTTGCGGCCCTGCTGTTTTTTCAGAATTTCATCCGAGCCGAGATACACCGCGTCATACAGCAGTGTTCCACCGCCGCGGCGCCCGCCGCCTCTTCCTCCCGGATACCCGCCGCCTCCCGAGTTCCCGCCATCCTGACCTCCTCCGCCTCCATCACTCTGGTCCGTTCGCTGCAGTTGCGGTGTCTGCAGCTTCCCCAGCGCGGCTTCCAGTTCCTTTTCGGACGAAGTCAGGTCTTTGATCAGCACCACCTCCCGATCAAAGTGGATGATGAACGCCTTGTCTTTGTCCGGACGCAGCACCTGCTGGAAAAACTTGTAGCTCGCATCGCGCTCCTGGTCGAGCACGTTCCGCATGCTGCCGCTCGTATCCACTAGCAGCCCAAGCGTGAGCGGCAGATTGCTCTCCTGCGAAAAATAGCGGATGGTCTGCGGACGCGTGTCTTCCTCGATCGCAAAGTCATCCTTGGTCAGATTGCGGACAATTTGGCCTTTCTTGTCGCGCACCGTGGCAAGCACGTTGACAACATTCACATCGGTCGAGAACTTGGTCTGATCCGGTGCCCCCTCCGGCTTCGCCTGATCCTGCGCCTTCACCAGCAAAGGCACCGCCGCAGTAAACAGAAAGGAACGCCGGGAAACCAGGTTAGACACAATCCACCTCTATACAATTTCCGACGAGAGCGCACCGCCCGTGGTTACGTTGATAAAAGGTCGCACTCCGGCGCACCGCCGTGTGGAGCCCGGGCACGCCCGGCGTCGGCCTAGCAGCCCCTAATAACTCAGCCCGTATCCGAACGGGAACAGCGTTTTGTATCCCGGATCGCTGCGCGCAATGCTGGTCGCCGCCCGGCTGGGCCAGGTGAAAGAGAGTTTGCCCGTGGGCTTGTAGTCCCCAAACAACACATCCGCCACGCCGTCGCCTTCGCTTCCAGGCCACCAGGCGGCAATCACTGCATCGGCTCGCTCGAGCACGCTCTCGATGATCAGCGGCCTTCCCGAGATCAGCACCACCACCACCGGGATTCCGGCGCGCTTGAGATTCTCCACAACCGCGACGTCCTCGGCGGCGAGATCCAGGCTCATGCGGTCACCCTGCATTTCCGCGTACGGCGTCTCGCCGATAAAGGCAACACCCACCGCGGCTCCCGCTGCGCCGTTTCCATCGCGAGAGTATGTCACCCGCGCGCTCGAGCCAGACGCCTTTCGCATGGCTGCCAGAATCGTAGTCCCTTCTGTCACCGCGCCGCTCGCGCCCTGCCAGAAGATCGTCCAGCCGCCGCACTGGTTCCCGATATCGTCCGCACATTTGCCGGCGATGTGTATCCTCGCGGCGTTCCTGGCGAGTGGAAGAACGCGCTTGTCGTTCTTCAGCAGCACCATCGACTTCCGCACGCACTCGCGCGCTACGGCGCGATGTTCCGCCGAGCCGAACGTCGCGTGCAGGCTGCGGTCCGCCAGCAGATTCCGATTCGGCTCCATCAGCCCCATGGCGAACTTCACGCGCAGTATCCGGGTCACGGCGTCATCGATGCGCGTCATGGGAACCTCGCCGCTCTTTGCCAGCCCGCACAGCGTCTCGTAAAACTCGTGGTAGCGTTCGGGCACCATCACCATGTCCATTCCGGCGTTGATCGATTGCTCGACCTGCTGCTTGCGGTTGCCGGGGAGCTCATCGAGCGCGTTGTAGTCGGAGATGAGAAATCCCTCGAAGCCCAGCTCATTCTTCAAAATATCGGTCAACAACTTGCGATGGCCGGAGCATCGGACACCGTTCCAACTGCTGTAGGACGGCATGATGGTCACCGCGCCCGCCTGAATCGCTGAAATGTACCCGGGCAGATGGACCCGGCGCAGCGTAGCCTCATCTACGCGCGTGTCGCCCTGGTCGAGAAGATGTCGAATACCCGTGCCAAACGATGTGCCCCCGTCGCCCACGAAGTGTTTCGCGCAAGCCGCCACCGAGAGCGGGTGGTCGAGCGCGCTCCCCTGCAAACCGTGTACGGCCGCCGCGCCCAGCACTTCGACCACATCCGGGGACTCGCTGTAACCCTCGTAAACCCGGCCCCATCGAATGTCCTGCGGAACCGCCACGCAAGGGGCAAAAGCCCACTGGATGCCGGTGGCGCGAACCTCCTCGGCCGTAACCCGCGCCGCGCGCCCCACGAGGCCAGGATCGCGCGTGCAGCCCAAGGCGATGTTCTGCGGAAATATGACCGCGCCAATCACGTTGTTGTGGCCGTGCACCGCGTCGATCCCGTAGAGCAGCGGGATCCGCGGTTTGGCCGTAAGCGCAGCGGATTGAATGCGGTCATACAGGTCGGTCCAGGATTTCCAATCGTTTCCAGAAGCCGGATCGGAGTCGCCGCCGCTCAAGACCGAGCCGACGTGGAGGCGGGCGATGTCGTCTAAGTTATTGATGTACTTATGGTCCGGCTGGGTCATCTGGCCGACCTTTTCCTCTAGCGTCAGGGTGGCAAGCAACCGGCCGGCTTGGGAATCGAATCGCGACAGGCGTCGCGTGGGAGCCGCTTTGGCCAAAACGGCGAGGGAACTGGCGAGGAGTTGCCGACGTGTAAGGCTCATAGAAGTAACAGTTTACCCTAATTCATTGAATCCAATAGAGATTTAATTAGCTGCCAATATTGACAAAGATACACTAAGATTTATATGATGTATCTGTATAAAGATTGTGGCTAAGCCAATTGTAAAGGAGATAAAACCAATGGCGTTACAGCATGACCCCCTCGCCAGCCTTCGGTTTTTTGAGGATGCGGTTACCCGGCTGATGAGCGAGCCGCGCACTGGGCGGCCGTGGTCGCCTCCTGTGGACATTCTGGAAACGGAGAATGAGCTGGTTTTGAAAGCCGACCTGCCGGATCTCAAGCTCGAAGACATCGACGTAAGGGTGGAAAACGAGACCTTGTCGATCAAGGGCGAGCGCCGCTTTGAACGGGAAGCCAACGGGAAGGGCTATCACCGGATCGAGCGAAGCTACGGCAGCTTCGTGCGGAGTTTTGCCGTTCCCAACTCGGTAGACACGGAGAAGGTTTCGGCGGACTATAAAAAAGGAGTTCTAACCGTCACATTGCCCAAGAAGGAAGCCGCCAAGCCGAAGCAGGTGAAGGTTGAAGTCAAACAATAAACCTCAGGCATCTAAGAGTTGAGAGAGGGGACCGGGGCTGCCAGGCAAAGCGCCCCGGTTTTCCTTTGGAAGGCAGGGAACCCAATTGTTTCGATTTGACAAGTTGACGCAAAAGGCACAAGAAGCGGTTCAGCAGGCGCAGTCCATTGCCGAGAAGAGTCAGCAGCAGGCGCTGACGCCGCTGCATCTGCTGATCGCGTTGGCCAGCGAGCAGGAAGGCATTGTTCGGCCGGTCCTGGAGAAGTGCGACGTGCATCCCGACGCGGTGGTGCTGGAGGCCCAGCGGATGGTCGAGGCCACGCCCAAGGTTTCGGGAGCGGGCGCAGGCATGTACATTGCACCGGGGCTGAACCAGGTTTTCGAACGGGCATTCGAAGAGGCCGAAAAGTTCAAGGACGAGTTTGTTTCTACCGAACATTTGCTGCTGGCCATTGCGCAGCAGAAGCACGAGCCGGCCGGACAGCTTCTCAACCGCGCGGGAGCGACCTACGACACGATTTTGAAGGCGCTGGTTTCGGTGCGCGGCACGCAGAGGATTACCGACCAGAATCCCGAATCGAAGTACCAGGCGCTCGAGCGTTATGCGATTGATTTAACCGAGCAGGCGCGCAAGGGCAAGCTCGATCCGGTGATCGGGCGCAATGATGAAATCCGCCGTGTCATGCAAGTGCTCAGCCGGCGCACCAAGAACAACCCGGTGCTGATCGGCGAGCCGGGCGTGGGCAAGACCGCGATTGTCGAAGGCCTGGCACAGCGTATCGTGAAGGGAGATGTGCCCGACCAGTTGCACAACAAGCGGCTGGTTGCGTTAGACCTCGGCTCAATGGTCGCGGGCACCAAGTTCCGCGGCGAGTTCGAGGACCGGCTCAAAGCGGTTCTCAAAGAGATCACCGATTCGAACGGCGAGATCATCTGCTTCATCGATGAGCTGCATACGCTGGTGGGCGCGGGCTCGGCTGAAGGCGCCATTGACGCCGCCAACATGCTGAAGCCGGCGCTGGCCCGCGGCGAGCTGCGCTGCATCGGCGCGACCACGCTGAATGAATATCGAAAATATGTAGAAAAAGACCAGGCGCTGGCGCGGCGTTTCCAGACCGTTGTAGTGGGAGAGCCGACGGTGGATGACACCATCGCGATCCTTCGCGGCCTGAAGGAGAAGATCGAGATCCACCACGGTGTGCGCATCAAGGACTCCGCCATTGTCGCCGCGGCGGTGCTTTCGAACCGCTACATCACCGATCGCTTCCTGCCGGATAAGGCCATCGACTTGATCGATGAGGCGGGCGCGGCGCTACGCATCGAGATTGGTTCACTCCCCACGGAAGTGGACCAGGTCGACCGCCGTATCACGCAGCTCGAAATCGAGCGGCAGGCGCTGAACCGGGAGAGCGATCATGCGTCGCGCGAGCGGCTGCGCGTGGTGGAGAACGAGCTGGAGCGCATCCGCGCGGAATCGGCGGCGCTGCGCGAACGGTGGAGCCGCGAGAAGGCGGCCATCGCCCGTGTCCGCGAGCTCAAGGAGGGGCTGGACAAAGCGCGCCAGGAAGAAGAGAAAGCCACGCGCTCGGGCGATTGGGAAAAAGCCGCGCAATTGAGATACGGCGCCATCGCGCAGATCGACAAAGATCTGGCCGCGGCTACCAAGGAACTAGAGGTAATCAAAGCCGCGAGCCCTCTGCTCAAAGAGGAGATCGACGAAGAGGACATCGGGCGCATCGTGGCCAAGTGGACCGGCATCCCGGTGTCCCGCATGCTCGAAGGCGAAATTCAGAAGCTGGTGCATATGGAAGACCGGCTGCGCGAACGGGTGGTGGGCCAGGATGAAGCGGTGCGGCTGGTGGCGAATGCCATCCGGCGGAACCGCGCGGGGCTGGCGGATCCAAAC
>JASHOO010000156.1 GCA_030041035.1 Bryobacteraceae bacterium
GACCTTAACCCATGCCTCCAGCGGTAGCGACTTTTTCGTCGGTAGTGGACCGGGTTTTGGCGCGTTTTCGCCGCCCAATTCCGCCAACTTCGGCGCGGTTGGGGACTTCGACGACGAACTTTCCCAAGTGCTGGCGACGGTTGTGGGTGACAGCTATACCCTGACATATGAGCTGGCGCACGATGACACCGACAGCGCGAACGATTTCAGTGTGACTTGGGGCGGTGTGCTCATCCCGGGCTCGAGCCTCCTGAACGCTGCTGAGTTCGGTTACACTCTATTCACGTTTACTGACTTGCTGGCCACAAGTAGCTCCACTACACTAGCGTTTTTCGGGCGCGAAGTTCCGGCCTGGTATGACCTCGACAATGTCTCGGTAACCGGCACTTCCGCGATACCCGAGCCGGCCAGCTTGCTTCTGCTCGGGACCGTGCTCATGGGATTGGCTGGGTACGCAAAAGGGAGGTTTCGCCGCACGAACTAGGATTCCCCCCGAGGCTTAGATTGTCACTCGCCCTGGACAACCGGGCAGCGTGATATGAAACGACGACAGCAGGCCCGAGCATGGGCCTGCTGTTCACCCCTTAGCTACCGGCTACGTTTTGGCTGTCCCAAGACCCGAAAACCGGGGCGTGAACCTGCTCATCCGTTCTCAAGATCATTCCTCCCATCTGTCTAAAACACCACGCCGTGGTGGTTCCCTCTTGCTAAATGAGGGCGGGCACCATGATTAAACACTAGCGTCTCTATCTAGCTGTACGCGCGGATCACCACCAGGATCGTAAGAGATTGTAAAGTTGCTCCAGCATTGACACGGAACTCTTTAACGATCGGGTTCCCACGCATCCAATAAGAGTGAAAGGATGAAACTCAATGTTCGAGCAGACTTTCATCCCAAGCCCAACAACACACAAACCATGGACCGTGCCCTTAGCATTCCTGGGCGAACTGGTACTTTTGGGAATTGCCATTCTGATTCCCATGATGCTGGTCCAGGCGCTACCAACCGAACATTTAGTCAGCGAGTTGGTAGCGCCCGCGCCCCCACCCCCGGCTCCGCCCCCAGCTCCCGCGCAACAGGCGGTAAAGACTGAACGGGAGGTTTTGCCTCACCGCCTGTTTGCGCCGACCACAATTCCGAAGACGATCGTGATACCGAAAACGCAGGAAGAGCTTGCTCCACCCCCAGTGTCCGGCGTCGTAGCTGGAGTTCCTGGAGGAGTGCCCGGTGGCCGAGTGGGCGGCGTGATCGGCGGGATCATCGGATCTGTGGGTCGCGCCGTGCCCCCGCCGCCGGTGGCGAAACCTTCCATGCGTCCCCCAGCTGTGCCGCAGCGGATTCGCGTAGGCGGCAATGTACAACAGGCGCTGCTCATCAATAATGTGCTGCCCGTCTACCCGGCCGTGGCCAAGTCCGCGCGGATACAGGGTATGGTTCGATTGGACGCGGTCATCGCCAAAAACGGGAGAATTGAATCGTTAAAGGTGGTCAGCGGAGAACCGTTATTGCTGACGGCAGCGGTTCAAGCGGTGAAGCAGTGGGTTTACAAGCCAACGCTGCTCAATGGCGTGCCGGTTGAGGTGGCGACTGAGATCGATGTGAGGTTCACGCTGGGTTAGGATGCCCACGCGGAAAGTGCCCGTAGGGTGAGTTCCTATTCCACCATCATTTCGTCTACGTAGCACCATCGCCAGTCCTCACCGGGCTCAACAGACTGCATGATGGCGTGCCGGGTGGCATGAAAGTGCTTGGTCGCGTGTTTGTTCTTCGAGGAATCACAGCAGCCGACGTGGCCGCAGGTCAAACACATGCGCAGGTGCACCCAGCTGTCGCCCATCTTGAGGCATTCCTCGCAGCCGCGCGTTTTGGGTTTCACATTGTGGATCTGGTCCAGGTGCGTGCAATGGCTTGCCATGGCGTCCTCTCGTTTCAGTGGGGCTGCGCCGCCGCTTGCTTGATCTTGTGTCTGAATTTCTCGCGGAACTTTCTGGCCTTGGGCGCGACCACAAAAGCGCAATAGGGCTGGTCCGGGTTATTGCCGAAGTAATTCTGATGGTAGTTTTCGGCGCGATAAAACTCGGCGGCCGGCCGGATCTCGGTCACGATAGGATCGCGCCAGATGTGTTGCGCGTCGAGTTCGCGAACGAACTGCTCCGCCGTTTCCTTTTGTTCAGGCGAGGTGTAGAAGATCACAGAGCGGTACTGGCTGCCGACGTCGTTGCCCTGCCGATCGCGCGTGGTCGGGTCGTGGATCGCGAAGAAGACTTCGAGAATCTCGCGGTAGGGTGTAATATCCGGGTCGAAGGTCACCTGAACGACTTCGACGTGTCCGGTGGCGCCGCTGCAAACCTGTTGGTAAGTGGGGTTAGCCCTGCGGCCGCCCATATAGCCGGATTCAACCGACAGCACGCCTTCCATCTGCTGATAAACGGCTTCCAGACACCAGAAACAGCCACCGCCGAGCACCGCGATATCCGACCGCCCCATTCTTCTACCTTACGACAGGATTTCCAGCTTCGCCCAGCCAGGCAGGCTCGCAGGCTGGTCGTTCAGGAACACAATGCGTCGCGTTTTGGGAAACGGCAGGCCCGACGCCAAAGCGCTGTTATAGACCGAGATGCTTTTGAGGATCTGACGATAATCGGCGTTGGCGGTGTCGAGCCAGGCGGACTTGCCGATCAGTCCGGCACCCCAACCAATCGAAAACAAGCAAGCGCCTGCGGTTTGTGCCTCGGCGAGCCGCGCCTCCAGGTCATCAATGGTCTTGGAAAGCAAGTGCAACCCGGTCCGGGTGGCATAATGTCTATGGGTGGCTAACAGCGCCGCAGCGTACTGATTGGCTGCCGCGAACACCTCAGTGCGTTCCACCGGGTCGCGCCAGCCGAGCAGGCGGCGAGTTTCCGGCTCATCGAAGAACATTCTTTCGTCCCAGGCGCCTTCGAACGTGCTTCCCGGCGCAGACATCTCAGCGAACGCGGGCGCGCTGTCTTCGGGCCGGCGGCCATCCGTTGCACCGCGCCCGGTCTGCTTCCACCCGAGTGCATACTCGTCCCGGCCACGACTGACCAGAGTAGCTACACGCAGCAGGTAAATCTTGAAGCGCGACCGGTCGACGGGCGCCGAATCGGCGGCACCAAACAACCGCGTGCGGCTGTTCCCTCCGATTCCGATTAGTTGGTCCTCAGCGAACTCGGCAGGACGGCGCGACGGCCGCTCCGGGTGAATGCGCGTGGTGATGTCGTGCAGTGTGCCGTCCTTCAACCGGGAAAAGAGCATCCCCGTACGCAGCACGCCTTTGATCGCGGAACCCGGCAGGTAAGGACCGGACGCGCCGCTGGCAAACGTCGGGATGTTGAGGCTCTCGCCCATGGCGCGGTTCCAGTAGTTGGAGTAAGCGGCATGCTCGAATGGGATGCGCCGCTCGGCGAAGTTCTGCGCGAAACCACCCCATGAGGCGAAGTCCAGTTTCGTCGCTTTCTTGAGCTGCGCCAGGTAGCCATCGAGCCGCGGGCCTTTAGAGAGCAACTTGAAGATGCGGTTCTGATCCAGCACGTTGACCTGGTCTTTCCAGACCATGTAGTCGATGGCCGAGAGCCGGCCGCCGTCTCCCACCAGCACCGGGGTCAGACATGTGAGGCGGTATCTCATGTGGTTGCCTGCCAGGCGATGGGAATGGCGAGCGCGAAGCCGGCCCGATAAACGGGATGCGCAAAGCCATCCGGCGCAACGTCAGGGGCCGCGCCTTGCAGGGGACGGCCGGCCAGGAGCACTGAGCCCTCACTGATCATGTTCAGCAGTTTTTTCAGATCACCGGAACGCGCAGGGCTTTCCACACGGCCCCCGCGCTGAAGCGCCGAATAACTTCCCCGGTTCCAATCGACTGTATCCTGAGGGGCCGGGCTAAACAAAGACAACAGCCAGTAGGCATTCGCGGGATCGGGCGCCGGAGGGACCGGTTCCATGGGCACAGCCGGTTCAGTGTCCGGAGCGGCGGGGGCTTCGGCCGGCTGCTGGGGCAGAATCATGTTCGGCAGTGTGCCTTCGATGAACTCTGGAGCTTCGGCTCGTCCCCAGCCGCGCCCACGTTCGCCTCCAAATCCGGAATCGGCTAGCAATCGGAGCGCCGTGCGAACCGGATTGTTCCATTTCTCTCTTTGCTCTTCCCCGGAAAACGCAATCACGGACCAAAGCCCTGCGCCGGGAAGGAATTCGATGCACGCCACTTCATGTGGTTCAACGTTGCCCGAAAGACGGTCCACCGCGGCGGCCGAACGCAGAGCCAGGCGGAAGGGGCCGAGCCTGCCGCCAGGAACCAGGCATTGGCTGACGCCATCCACATCCCAGCGGTCTTCTTCAAGAGATTGGCCGCTCAGCAGCGGGCCGATCAGGCCCAAGGGAACGAAGTGCGCGCCTTTCCATCGGACCTTGGTCGATGCCGGCGGTGGCCATACGCTGCGCGGGGGGATAACGAATCCAACTTCGTTTTGAAAAGGAAATAACGAGCTGAAACGCACCGCGGCGCCCTCGGGATTGCGTGCCGTTGCCTCCAGCCAATCACTGAGATGGCCCAGCAGGCGCATGGCCCCGGTGACCGCAGAATAGAGCGAATCGCTGTGGTAGAGCAGGTCCACGGCGTCACGCGCGCCCGAATCCGGACCGATGCGCCACGGGCCTGTTGGTCGCAGCTTGACAACCAGCCCCGGCTGTTCCGCAGCCGTCATTCCTTTACGAAAGCCATGGCGGATTCCTGCACCAGCTTTTGCAGCGCCGCCACGTCAGCGCTGGCGATCAGCTCTTTTTCAGCGCCGCCCGCAGCATAATACTCGCGGTTGCGCCAAACGAGCTTCAGATTTGAGAAGCGTACGCGCCCGCTGCCGCGCGAGCCGCCGCCGCCCAGCGCGTCATCTTCGAGCAGCCGCAAGCCCTGAACCAGTTGACCGAACAGAGGCGCATCCTCGTCACACAGCAGATCCATGACGAAGTGGACCTTGAAGCGCGCGCCCGCGGGCACACGCTCCAGCGTACGCGGATTGGCCTGCGAGG
>JASHOO010000157.1 GCA_030041035.1 Bryobacteraceae bacterium
GGCCGTTTGCAAGCAGCCACGTCAGGAATTGGATCCCCAATGCGGCAACCAAGACTCCCAGTATTCCTCCAAGCGATGCGAGTAGCAGGCTCTCCGTCAACAGTTGGCGAATGACACGCAGGCGGCCGGCCCCGAGGCTGAGGCGCACCGCGATTTCACGTTGGCGCGCCGCACCGCGCGTTAGCAGAAGGTTGGCGATATTGGCGCAGGCAATGGCAAGAATGAGACCCACCATGACCATGAGGACGTAGAGCGGTTTGGAATACTCGCGGCGCAAGGGATCGGTGCCGGAGCCTCCATCCGCGAGCACGAGCGCAGGTAGATCGGCTTTCTCTTCCCCGGTGGAAGCTGTACCGTTGACGTAGCGCTGAAACCGCGCCGCCAGATCGGTCTGAGCCTCCCGGATAGTCGTCCCCGGCCGCAATCGGCCCATAATTTCGAGCCAATAGAAGTTCTTATCGAAGAACCTTCCTTGTGCGTCATCTTGCGGGTCTTCCGCCAATAGTGGAGCAGCGTGCAATGGAAGGAAGAGATCCGTCGCGTCGGCGGGATCCACTCCGAAGAAATCCGGCTCACACACTCCGGCGATCCTAAATGTCGTCTGGTTAAGCACAATTGACCGCCCAATTGCATCGTTGCTTTCGGCAAAACGACGCCGCCAGTAGTTGTGGCTAATCACCACAACTGGCGTGGCGCCGGCACGGTCGTCCTCTTCGGTGATCAACCGTCCCGCGGCAGGACGCACGCCGAGGGCGCTGAAAAAGTTGCCAGACACGAGCTGCCCATCCACGAGATCCGCGTGTCCTAGAACGTTCAAGTTCAACCGGCCCGCATCGGCGAATCCAAATATGCTGGATAGCGCGCTGTTGCCCGCTCGCAAAAGCTCAAACGCTGGGAATGGATAATCGCCGCTGCTCCAGCCGGCTTGACCATCGTCATACCAGCTCCCCCTCATTCCGTGCACGACAGCGGGAAAACCCTTTGTGCGCCAGTTCAAGATAACCAATTCTCCCGGGTGGTGGACCGGTAGCGCACGCATGAGAATCGCATCCATGAAGCTGAAAATAGCCGTGTTCGCACCGATGCCCAGTGCAAGCGATAATACAGCCATCGCGGCGAACAGAGGATTCCTGCGCAAGGTGCGCCATCCGTATCGAAGGTCCTGGCCGAGTCGTTGCAGCCATTGCCATCCCCAGACCTCGCGACTGGTTTCCTTCAGCAGCAGGACATTGCCGAAGCGCCGCTGCGCCGCGTAACGAGCTTCTTCGGGGGCGGTGCCGGCCTCCCTTTGCTGCCGGGCGCAGAGTTCGAGGTGTAACCGCATCTCCTCTTCGAGGTCGGCGTCGATCTGTTTACGCCTCACGAGCACCGTCAATCTTCGCCAAAGTTCAGCCAACCATGCCATGACACTCTCCTTTACGCCGTTTGAATCACGCGGATGATCGCCTGGTTGACGCGCCGGAACTGCGACAGCTCAGCTTCCAGTTGTTTTCTTCCAGCTCGGGTCAGTTTGTAGTAGCGTGCACGGCGGTTACCCGCTGTGACACCCCATTCCGCCGTAACCCAGCCTTTGAGGAGCATGCGCTGGAGCGCGGGGTAGAGCGACCCTTCCTCCACTTGCAGTACATCCTCTGAAATCTGCTGGATGGAGGTGGCGATCTCGAAACCGTGCATCTCGCCGCCACGAGCAAGCGTTTTCAGGATCAGCATGTAAAGCGTCCCTGGTGGAATCTCGTCGCGCATCGAATCTTCTGACATAGTTAGACTATGCCAGTCTGCATCCGTTAGCAGCAAATGTCAAATGGCAAATCGAGTATCCCTCCGCTTCTCAATGAGGGAGCCGCCGATGTTCCTACTCGGTGACCGTAAACTCCGCATGAAGCTTGGCTGTTGCGTCCTCTCCCGCCCAGACGTCGAATGCCGCCGCCTCAATCGTCCAGTCCTTCTTCTGTGAACTCCAGTACTCGAGTTCTTCCTTGCCCAGAGGGAACTTCAATGTCCTGGTCTCTCCTGGTTGCAGCGCGACTCGCGCGAAGCCCCTCAGTTGGCGACCGGGACGCGATGCCGAGCCGTAGCGTTGATGGGTGTAGACTTGGGCCACTGCATCGCCCGGTAAGGAGCCGATATTTGTGACATCGACGGAGACTTCGGTCGCCTCACCCGGCTTGATTGTTCCCTTGCTCAAGCGAAGATTGGCAAACTGAAACGATGTATAGCTAAGGCCGTAGCCGAACGGGTACAGAGGCTTTGAACTCACATCCCAATAACGAGATGTGAAGTTTGGCCGATCCTCCGGATCGTGAGTCAGGTTGTGGTTATAGTAGAGCGGCTCTTGTCCAGCAGATCTCGGCCAGCTCACGGGCAACTTGCCGCCCGGGTTTGCATCTCCGAACAGTATGTCGGCAATCGCATCGCCGCCCTCAGTCCCTGGATACCACGCTTCCAGAATGGCTGCCACGTGCGTTGCAGCCCAAGTGATGTCAAGTGGCCGTCCGTTCTCCAGCACGACCACAACCGGATTGCCCGAGGCGACTGCCGTTTCCAGCATCTGCTCCTGAATACCAGGTAAATCGAGCGATGCTCGCGACGCAGCCTCGCTACTCATGGCGGAAAGCTCGCCGAGAGCCGCAACAATTATGTCCGCATTTGCTGCGGCTGACTTCACTTTCGCAAGAGTGGCAGCGACTTCGACGGAAGTCGCAGTAGGCTGCGGCTTTGTGCCCTTCATCAGATCGAACACCGATGGGTATACCCGTTGCGGCATGGGGCCTGCAACGTAAGTGACTTGAGCAGCAGCGCCCAGCCTGTTCTTGATCCCGGCCAGCACGGTGACAGGGCGGCTCTTGCTGGCACCGCCAAAGAGACCCTCCACGGTCCAGCCGCCTTCGATGTCCTGCGTGGAGTCGGCGAGCGGACCAATCACTGCCACCCTCCGAATGGATTTGGACAGAGGCAGTGTACGATTTTCATTCTTGAGCAGGATCATCGAGCGCGCGGCCAACTTGCGTTCTAAAACCCGTCCCTCCGGACGCATGAGCGTTCGTTCCACCTTGGACTCGTCGACGTAGGGATGATCGAAGAGACCTAGTTCGTATTTACTTGCAAGGATCGGCAGAACCGCAGCATCCAATTGCGCTTCGGTCACCTGGCCGGTCGAGACCAATTTAGCCAAGTTATTTAAATAGGTAAGGCTCGCCATGTCCATGTTCACCCCCGCGGTGAAGGCTTTATAGGCTGCATCGGAGGGGTCCTTGGCGTAACCGTGAGTAACGAGGCTGCCGACAGCAACGGCATCCGAAACCACGAACCCGTTGAACTGCCATTCGTTCCGCAATATGGCTGTGAGAAGCCAGCGATTCCCACTGGCCGGAATATCGTTCAAGTCCATGTACGCCGACATAAACGTTGCGGCACCCTGCTGCTCAGCTGCATGGAACGGCGGCAGATACACGTTTCGAAAGAGCTCCTCCGGAATATACGAGGAGTCGTAATCGCGGCCGCCCTCGGCAGCCCCGTAACCGGCAAAGTGCTTCACACAGGCGAGCACAGAATCCGCCCCGAGCGAAGCGCCCTGAAACCCGCGCACTTGCGCGCGTGCCATAGCGGAGCCGAGATACGGGTCCTCGCCTGCCCCTTCAACAATCCGGCCCCAACGAGCATCGCGAGCAATATCCACCATTGGGGCGAAGGTCCATCGGATGCCGGCCGCGCGAGCGTCTTCGGCAGCGAAGCGTTGCGCCTCTTCCTCCACGGCAGGATCCCAGGACGAGGCCATGGCTAAAGGCACCGGAAACACTATGCGGTAACCATGAATGACATCGAATGCGAACAGTAGCGGGATATGCAGACGCGACTTCTCGACGGCGATGCGCTGCAGCCGGTTGATCTCCTTGGTATCAGTCAGCCACAGAATCGCGCCGACTTTGCCTTGGGCGATCAGATCGTCTGGCTTATCTTTAACGATACCCGAGATCGCTATTCCGGCTGATTGATTGAGCTGGCCCACTTTCTCATCCACCGTCATCTGTTGGAGGAGCTTCTCGGCGCGTTGCTGCGATTCGGAGCGGAAGAGAACGGATTGTGCTTGCCCACTCTCGACCTTGAGCAGGAGCAGAGAAGCAACTGCAAGGCAAAACGTTGACGTCATGCTGATGATTGTTCTGGTTTTTGGTGCGCAGCACATGGCGTTTCGTTTCTCCTTCCTTGCTGGTTGATACGGTAATATGCTATCCCCAAGTCCCCATTCAAGGAAGTTGATGTGTCCCGGATCACGTATCGATTCGCGGCACCCTGTCCCGCATCAACCCGAAGGCCGGCTCGTTACATGGTCTTCCCTCCGCTTCTCGATGGGGGAACGGCGCTCGATCGCGCAAAAAGCCGCCGGATCATTCCTCCTCGAGCAGCTCGCCCAGCCGGTCGAGCTTCTGTTCCCACGCCGGCCGCAGATCGCGAATCCATCCCTCCAGCGCCTGAAACCCCGCGGCGTCCAGCCGGCACGTCCGCACTCTCCCCACTTTCTCGGTCTGCACCAGCCCGCTTTCTTCGAGCACTTGCAGATGCTGGCCCACCGCGGTCACCGTGATCTCGAGCGGCGTCGCCAACCCCGTGACCGAATACGGCCTCTCGCTTAGACGCTCCACGATCGCCCGCCGCGTCGCATCGCCGAGCGCGTGCAGGATGCGATGGATGTCAGGCTGCGGCTTCTCCACCGCTCAAGCCTCCCCGCATGGCTCCTCCTCCCGTGCCACTTCCGCTGCCAGTTCGTCCAGTTGCTTTCGCCACGTGGCTTCCAACGCCTCGCGGCCGGCCGGAATCGTCCGCACCAGCAACACCGTCTGGTCATCCTCCCGTGAGCCGTGCCGCGCCAGTTCCGCGTATACCGCTTCGGCAATCTCCGCTAAAGGCCGCCGCGCCAGATCCCTCAGAATCTCAGCCAGTCGCTTGAATCCGCCGTCTAAGTCGCGCTCCTCGCCGGTCTCGACTACGCCATCGGTGACCAGCGCGAATACGTCACCACTTTCGAGCCGGATGCGCCGCGTCAGATAACCCGCGTCTCCCCAAAGACCCAGTGGAAACTGCGACATCGCGTAGCGCACCACTTCGCCCGTTCGCTTTCGGTAGTGCAGCAGGGGAACATGCCCGGCCGAGATGTATTCCGCTTCGCTCGACCCGTCAAATCGTAAGGCCGCAAACGTGGCAAACATGTTCGGCGCTTTGACCCCCGGCAGCACGCGGTTGATATCGTTCAACAGCCTCGCCACCGGTTGCCGCAGCAGCAGTCCGTAACGCACTGCGGTCTTGATCATGCCCATCAGCACCCCTGCGCGAAGGCCATGGCCGCAAACGTCCGCCACGTAGGCCGTCACTTCCCCCGCGCCCGCCACCAGGTCCACCAGATCGCCGCCCACTTCGTCCTTCGGAATGCTCCGGCCGTAAGCTTCCAGTTCCCCTCCCCGGTAGGTGACCACAGGAACCAGCGTGTTCTGCATCTCAGAACCAAACTCCCCAGCCCTCCCCGAGGGTTCGCCGATCGTCGCCACTGCGCCGCTATACACCGATATCTCCTCTTTACCGCTTCAGCTCCGCGTCGAGTCGCTCCAGCAGTTTGCGCCAACCATCCTGACGCCTTTCCGGACCGTCCGCGCCTTCAAAAAATACGCCCTGATGTGTGCAGATCAGGTCCGTTCCCGCATCCGTCCCGAGCAGCTCGAACGTCACCAGTGAGGCCGAGATACGCTTGCCCCCAAGCTCCATGGTCGACGCGGTGACGATGCGCCGGTTGTCCACAATATCCTGGTACCGTCCTTCGTTGATCAGCTCCGCACCCGGAAAAGGCGAGCCCTGCTTGAAGCGGTAACGGACGCGTTCCGTGCCGCCGACGCGAAACTCCATCTCATACCCTTCCACCTCGGTGGCGCCCCCGTCCGCGAACCACCGCCGCTTCTTCGCCGGGTCGGCAAACGCCCCGAATACTCGCTCCGGCGGCTTCGGATAGCTGCGCTCGATCACGAAAGTGTCATGAACTGCGGATGGTTCCTGCATCATCTGGTCTCCCTCCGATCACTGAAGTGGCAGCTTCAGTATGTACCCGCCCACCTCGATTGTCAAGTATGAACTTCACTATTCTTGCCCAGCCCTCGACGCCTACATGTGATCGAGACCACCTTTTGAAGGCAACGTCCGGCGCAGAGCCGGCGTCATCATTGTTAGCGGGTGCCTCAGTTGAAGCCGATGAGACTTTTCGCAGCAGCCATTCTGCTCACTTTAGGGAATCTCACACCCCTGGCCCGGGCGGCCCTGGGCCAAGGAGTAGACTCCGTCGAGGCCGATGCCCGGACCTTGAAAGGCACTGTTACCGTGACCGCCATGTCCGGCTACTCGGTCCACCAGATCAAGCGTTCCGATGGCGCCCTCCTGCGCGAGTTCGTCTCGCCCTCCGGCCAGGTTTTCGGCATCGGCTGGCAAGGGCCGATGATGCCCAACCTTTCCCAGTTGCTGGGTCCTTCGTACGCTCTGTTCCAGCAGGCACCTCCACCCGCTCACCACCACGGACCCATTTCGGTGCACATCGCTTCGCTCGTGGTTCAGACCGGAGGCCATATGCGCGACTTTCACGTCCGTGCCTATCTTGAAAACCTGTTGCCCAGTGGAGTTTCTGAGGAAGTGGTGAAATGAGGCGCCGCTATCTCCGCGCCTGGCAGCTTCCCGCACTCGTAGCAGGTGCGCTCGGTCTACTGACCTCCTGCGGCTCCGGCTCCAGCACCACCTCGAGCTCCACGACGTCGAGCAGCAGTTCCAGCAGCTCTACACCGGTCAACAACATCCAGCCGGTGAACGTCTCGCTCGGACCCACCGGCAACGACGTCAATGAACTGCTCACCAACGTCACCGTCTGCGTGCCGGGCACGACGAACTGCCAGACCATCGCCAACGTTTTGGTGGATACCGGATCCACGGGCCTCCGCCTGTTTTCATCGGCGGTCTCCATCGCGCTGCCCACGGTGAAGGACGCGAGCGGCCGCCCGCTCGGCAACTGCGGCCAGTTCGCCAGCCTGACCTACGCCTGGGGCCCTGTGGCCACTGCCGAGGTGCAGCTCGCCGGCGAAATCGCCGCCTCCGTGCCCATCCAACTGATCGATGCCCCGAACTTTGCCGCCGTACCCACGAGCTGCCAGACCGGCGGCACCGCGGTCACCCTCGACCTACTGGGCGCCAACGGCATCCTGGGCGTTGGCCTGTTCCAGCAGGATTGCGGCACCGCTTGCACCGTCAGCACCGGCCCCGCCGTCTACTTCGGCT
>JASHOO010000158.1 GCA_030041035.1 Bryobacteraceae bacterium
GCGTCCCCTATATCGAACCGCAAGCCAACTTTGTGATGATCAACGTCGGCCGCGACGCCCACGACTTCATTTACGGCATGCCTCCCAAGGGGGTCGCCGTGGGCAGGCCGTTCCCGCCGATGACGAATTATCTGCGCGTCACGATCGGCACCGACAGTGAGATGGCCAAATTCCGCGACGTCTTCTGGAGTGTTTACAAAGCATGAGATGGCGCTGGGGGCTGTTCCTATTGCTGGCGGCGAGTGCCGCCGCAGCCGATCGACGTGTGATATCCCCGCCCGGTGTGAAGCCGATAGGGCCCTACAGCCCGGGTATCCTGGCGGGCGATTTCCTCTATGTTTCAGGCCAGGGGGCGAAACGACCCGACGGGCAGATGCCCGCCACCTTTGAGGAACAGGCCACCCAGTGTCTCGATAACCTAAAAGCCATTGTCGAGGCTGCCGGCCTGACCATGGAGCACGTCGTTTACACCCACGTGTATCTCGATAACATGGCCAACTTTGAGGCCATGAATCGCGTGTACGCGCGCTATTTCTCGAAGGACCCGCCGGCCCGCGCGACGGTCGGCGTCTATCATCTGCCGACGGACACGCCCATCGAGATTAACGCCGTGGCCGTGCGCGACCTGGCCCAGAAAAAACCGATCATTCCCGCTGGTTACAAGAGTGGAGCGCCGCTCACTCCCGGCATACTCGCGGGCGACCGGCTCTACATTTCCGGTCAGCAGGGGCGGGATGCGGAGAGCGGCAAGATTCCGGACGACCCGGCCGATCAGGTGCACCTGGCGCTGGATCATTTTCATCAGGTGCTGGCCGCTGCCGGCATGGATTACGCCAACGTCGTGTTCACGAATCCGTATCTGACGGCGAAAATGCCGCCCAATGTCATGAACAAAATCTATGCCGATCATTTCGAGTTCGGGAACACTCCGGCGCGGGCGACGATTCACGTTTCATCACTGCCTCACGACGCCAACATCGAGTTTACCGGCATCGCGGTTGCTGACCTCTCGAAGCGCCAGGCCGTTCGGCCCAAGAACATGAAGCCCAGCCCGACCGCCAGCCCTTGCGTTTTTGCCGGGGACACATATTATTGCTCGGCGAAATCGGCTTTCATTCCCGGACCGAATCTGGGGATCTACGCCGAGGACGTGGAGAACCAGGTGCGAATGACCATGCGCAATCTGCTCGACGGCCTCGAAGAAGCCGGCCTCGACTTCTCAAATGTAGTTTGGAGCAATGTGTACCTGGATAATCTGGACGAGTTTGGAAAGATGAACGGCGTTTACGCGAAATATTTCGGCCCAGAGCCGCCCACACGCACCACGGTTGCGCCGCTCCCGCCCGTCGAGCGCAAGCCCGACGCCAACGACCATTGGCCGATGATCGAACAGATTTCCGTCATCGCTGTGCGGCCGTAATGCGCATTCTCCTTCCGGGCCTGTTTCTGTGCACGGCTCTGTACGCGCAGCAGGCCGATCTTATACTGCATCACGGCAAGATCGTTACCGTGGACCCGCAGTTCCGCATCGCGGATGCGATTGCGATTCGCGGCGACCGCATTCTTGCGGTCGGCCGGTACAATGAGGTGTCAAAACTCGCCGGACCCGCCACTACACACCTTGATTTGCATGGCAAAACGGTTCTACCGGGGCTCATGGATTCGCATTCCCATGCATTTGAGGCTTCGATCTACGAGTTTGATCATGAGATTCCGGACATGGAGACCATTGCCGATGTCCTGCGCTATATCCGCTCACGCGCGGCGGTCACGAAGCCAGGTGACTGGATCGTCTTGACACAGGTATTCGTGACGCGACTGCGCGACCAGCGGTTTCCCACCCGAGCCGAGCTGGACGCGGCCGCACCGCAAAACCCTGTTTACTTCGGCACCGGCCCCGATGCTTCCGTAAACTCCCTCGCGCTGAAAGTGAGCGGTATTGACAAGAATTTCCAAATCACCGATGGGAAGCCCGGGCGCATTGAGCGCGATCCATCCGGCGAGCCGACCGGAATCCTGCGCAGTTGCTCACGTCTGGTCAAAATCCAATCCGGCGAAAGACAGCCGACGGATCAGGATCGCCGCGACCGTCTGAAAATGCTGCTGGCCGATTACAATTCCGTCGGCATCACCAGCATTTCCGAACGCGACCTGGGCGATGCCGGAGTTGAAGCGTATCGATATCTGCGGGATGCGGGCGAGCTGACTTGCCGGACTTACGTGATGTATAGCGTGGACGCGCAAATGCCCATGGACTGGATCGAAGCCCGCATGTTGAAGGCCGCGCGCAGCCCGCTGCACGTCTACAACAACATGCTGTGGGTGCGCGGCACGAAATCCTACATGGATGGCGGCATGTTGACTGGCAGCGCCTTCATGCTTCAGCCCTGGGGCATCAGCAAGGTTTATTCCATCGACGATCCGAACTATCGCGGCATGCGCTATATCGAAGCGGGCAAGCTGTATCAAATGGCGCGCTTTGCGCTCCAGCACGATCTGCAATTCACCGCGCACTCGGTGGGAGATGGCGCCGTACAGGGCATGATTGACGCGTACGAGGAAGTCAACAACGACTTTGCCGTGCGTCCGGGAAGGCCGTGCATTACTCACGCCAACTTCCAAAGCGCCGAGATGATCCGGAAAATGAAGGATCTGGGTATTGTGGTGGATCTCCAGCCCGATTGGTTGTGGCTAGATGGAGCTACACTTCAGAAACAGTTTGGGAACCAACGCACCCGGTATTTTCAACCGTATAAGAGCCTGTTCGAGGCGGGCGTGCCGGTGGGCGGCGGTTCGGACCACATGCAGAAGATTGGAAGTTTCCGGTCCATAAACCCATACAATCCGTTCCTGGGGATGTGGATCACGCTCACGCGGCAACCCCGATGGACGGACCAGCCATTGCATCCCGAGCAGCGGATCACGCGCGAACAGGCGATCCGTCTGTACACGATCAACAACGCCTATTTGACTTTTGGAGAAAAGGAGAAGGGCTCACTCGAAGCGGCCAAGCTGGCTGACTTGATCGTTCTGGACAGGGACATCCTGACGTGCCCTGTCGATGAGATAAAGGCCATCCAGGTGGAGCGGACCTACCTGGGAGGGAAACTACTTTACGAGCGCAGCCATTAGCTCGCCGGTGTGGTGTAACAAATCCCAGGCGGCTTTCTCGGCCGCATACTGTGCGTCGTAAAACGCGATCCACTTTTCGTCTTCGTTGAATCGCGCCTGCTCCACCTGTTGCAGAGTCGCACGGCCTTCGTTCATCTGATCGAGGAGAATGGAAACCTGGTCGCGGGCGACATCGAGATCCAGCCGGGCGACGTCGCGGTCCGTCTGGGCCCTGTGCAGGGTCTGAAAAGTCTGCCGGGTCTCGAGTGAGATGCGGTTGCGTGCGGAGTTCATCTCGATGTGGAGACGTGCGGCATCGGCCTCGGCTTGGGCCGCTGCGGCGCTTACACTGGGGCCGGGCCATAGGGGAATAGTGATGGACGCGCCAATCTCGCCGTTGTTCCTCTGAAAAGTGCGGAAGTATTCGGCATAGTTGTTAAACTTCGCAAACAGGCCCCACTGCGCAATCAGGTCGACAGTCGGGAGGCGAGCAGCCTTTTGCGCTCGAACCTCCAGCTCTTTAGCCGCGATCGCGGATTGTAGTCGGCGCAATTCGTTGCTCGAAGTCGTGGCGCTCTGAATGGCGGCTTCCTCGCTCTCGGGCAAAGGAGGAGTGATCAGGTCCTCGGATACGGCACGTACCTGGTCATCGGCGCTGAAGCCAAGGACCACGGCCAGCGACCGCTCCGTGGCGTCCTGGTCGTCGACCAACTCCTCGACGCGTTGGCGGCCCCGCGCCAGATTCAAGGCAGCGCGCTTGGATTCGATGGGGAGTTCATGTCCCTCCGCCACCCGTTCCTCGAGCACCTGCGCAATCTTTTGCAGGCTTTCAACCTGCCTGCGCGCCAACTCCGCAAGCCGTGCCGTCCGCTGGGCATCCAGGAACAGGGAAGCGGTGCGAAACGCGACTTCGTCCTTCTTGGCCTCGGTGTTGATTTCGGCTCCTCGTCTGGTCTCGCGTGCGGCAGCAGCGGTCAAGCTCTGTTGCCGGTTCAGAATAGACTCCCGCGCCCGCGCCTGCACGATGGAAGGTGCTGCGCCTTCGATGCTCATGGGAAACCCGTTGGTATAGGCAATGCCGCTGCCGGCGGCAAGCGTCGGACTGAATGGGGCCTTCGCCAGACGCACAGCTTGCACCGCTTTTTGCTCGTCCAGACGTGACAGCGCAATATCCGGATTCTGTTCCAGGGCGCGATCCACCGCCTGGCGCAAAGTCATGGTATGGACCTCGGCATGGACGGCGGCTGCGCAGGACACCAATAGCAGAAACAGACGAAGCTTTTCCATGAAGCTATTGTAAAGTTCGCAGCGCCCGCTCCGCCGCGCGGACGCCACGATACTGGGCTTCTTCAAAAATGGAGAACCCGCTCAAGTCGGAATTTGCGAACAGAAGATTGCCCGAAGCCTCCGCCATCCGACTCCGCTCTTCTGAAGCCAGGAAGCCCGGTACGGGACGCGCCATGGCGTGGCCCAGGCGCAGAATGTCGATACGCGAAACGCACTGGCGGATGTCGGGATGTGCACGCTCCAGATCGTGAAGGATCGCTTCTTTCCAGTAGCTCCAATCCTGGTCGAGCAGCAACCGGCGGTTCGCAGCCGGAGCCCCTTCGGCCAGCGACCAGTAAAATGTCCACACCGTGCGATCGATGTGGGTCCGGAGCGATTGGTGCGTGGCGACGACGTAGCCGAGTGTGGGCGAATCGTAGATGACGTTGTCCCATGCGGTTTCGATGTCACGCTCCTTGGGGAGCCGGTCAAGCGTGAGGTTCGCGGTCAGCCAGGGTGAATAGACGAAACTGAGGGCTGGCGGCACATCTTCGCACAGGTAGGGAGCCAGGAAGGTGGGCGCAGCGAAGATCACGCGCTCAGCCAGATAGTCGGTGTCGCCGCTCGAGACGCGAAGCCATCGGCCTTCCCGGGTGATTCGGTGCACCATGGCGCCGGTTCGAACATATCGGCTGAGTTTCTGGAGCAAGCGGCGCGCAATCCA